>NZ_JASKYT010000539.1:0-3065 GCF_041028275.1 Streptomyces sp. PU-14G | reverse complement strand
CGCCGTGGTTCATGGAGGGGGTGGCGTACGGGTCCCAGAAAAGCTGGGCGTCGTAGTGGGTGTGCGGGTCAACGAACCCGGGGGCCAGGACGAGCCCGGTCGCGTCCTGCCGGGTGCGGGACTGCTCACGGACGGTGCCGGGCTCGGCGACGAGAGCGATGCGGCCTTCGCGCAGGCCGACGTCGGCGCAGTACGCCGGTGCTCCGGTGCCGTCGACGACGGTGGCGCCCGTGATGAGGTGGTCAAGCATGCTGCGCACGTCCTCCCTTTGGTCGTCATGAGTGGTCCGGCCCTCGCAGCCACCGCTGATGGAAAGTCCGGCTGTCCGGGCGGCTCGGCCCTCGCAGTCGCCGCTCCTGAGACGTCCGGCTGTCCGGGCGGCTCGGCCCTCGCAATCGCCGCCCTTGAGACGTCCGGCTCCCCAGGCGGCCCGGCTCTCGTGGCGCTTTCGGTGACGTTCGTCTCGGGGCGCTCCGGGTGACGCTGGTCCCGCGGCGCTCCCGGTGACGCTGGTCCCGCGGCGCTCCCGGTGACGCTGGTCCCGCGGCGCTCCCGGTGACGCTCGGCAAAGGCCGGCTCAGCTGCGTGCCGCGTCGCGGAAGCGGGTGGTGCGGTGCACGGGGTCGGTGTCGATCTGCGGGATGACGTGCTCGCCGATGAGCTTGATGGTGTTCATCGTGTCCTCGTAGCTGATCCCGATGGGCAGCCCGAAGGAGAGCTGGTCGGCCCCGGCCTGTTCCCAGCGCTTGCACTGGCGCAGCACTTCTTCCGGGTTCCCGCAGATCATCAGTTCCTCGGCGATGAGCAGGTCGACGATCTCCGCCGTGTACTCGGGGATCAGCTCCGGCCACTGGGGGATGCCCTCGGGGCGGGGGAAGGTGTCGTGGTAGCGGAAGAGGAGCGACTGGAGGTAGTTCAGGCCGCCGCTCACGGCGATCTGCTTGGCCTTCTCGGTGGTCTCGGCGCAGATCGCGGTGGAGGTGACCATGACGTTGTCGTTGACGTATCCGCCGACGGGCTCCGCGTCTCCCACGGCCCCCTTGTAGGAGTCGACGACCCACTCCATGTCGGAGACCTTCTGCACGCTGAAGCCGAGCACCCCCAGCCCCTTCTTCGCCGCCATCGCGTACGAGGAGGGCGAGCCTGCCGCATACCACATCGCCGGGTGTGAGCCCCCGTACGGCTTGGGAAGGATCTTGCGTGGGGGCAACGACCAGTGCTTCCCCTGAAACCCCTGGTACTCGTCCTGCAGCCACATCCTGGGGAACTCGGCGATCGTCTCTTCCCAGATCTCCTTGGTGTGGTTCATGTCGGTGATGCCCGGCAGGAACCCGAGGATCTCGTGGGAGCCGGCCCCGCGGCCCGAACCGAACTCCATCCGGCCGCCGGAGAGGTGGTCGAGCATGGCGACCTTCTCGGCGACCTTCACCGGGTGGTTGACCTGGGGCAGCGGGTTGAAGATGCCGGAGCCGAGGTGGATGCGCTCGGTGGCGTGCGCCAGGTACCCGAGGAAGACGTCGTTGGCGGACAGGTGGCTGTACTCCTCCAGGAAGTGGTGCTCGGAGGCCCAGGCGTACTTGAAGCCCGACCTGTCCGCCTGGATGACGTACTCGGTCTCCTCGACCAGTGCCTTGTGCTCGGCCTGCGGATCGGTCCTGGCCCGCGCGGCGGGCACGTATCCCTGAACAAAGAGCCCGAATTCCACGGTGTCATCTCTCCCTCGGTGCGTTTCCGACGGCAGAAACCTGACGGGCCGTCAGATCGTGTCGCGTCCGACTCTGGCACCGCGGGGTGAAGGCGTCAATACGGTGGGCGGCGCCTCGGCCGCACCCCGGACCGGAGGGTGCCACCCGAGACGGACCGGCAGAGAAACGGGTAATCGGGCACCAAGGGGGAGGACATGCCGCGACTCAGGGCACGCTGGCGCAACACGTGACGAGTCGGCGCCACGCGAGCAGGCTGACGCGCCCTCGGACGGCGCCGCAGTTGTGAAGAAAGCGCGAAGGATTGGTCACCGAAACCGTCGGCCCTTGCGAAGTCTTCCTGAGAGAAGCACAGGAGTGTTCTCCGCAGGCCCCCACCCCGTTTCACGAGCGAAGCAGCAAATCGTCCGTCCCGTCTGGACGGCGCACGGATCTCACAACACGGAGACGCCCGCCAGCCAGCCGCCGTCGACGACCAGGGGCTGCCCCGTGACGTACGAGGAGTCCGCACAGCTGAGGAACAGAGCCGCCCGCGCCACCTCCTCGGGGCGCCCCATACGGCCCTGAGGGATGAGCTTCGCGTAGAAGGCGTCCGTGTCGCTCTCCCCCGCCGCGGCACCGTCCAGCGGCAGCCCGCTGTCCACGGCCCTGGCGGGGTTCGTCATCGGGGTGTCGATCGCGCCGGGGCACAGCGCGTTCACGCGCACCCCCTTGTCCGCCAACTCCATCGACGCCACACGGGTCATGCCCACGATGGCGGCCTTGCTCGCGGCGTACGCGGTCAGAAAGGCCATGCCCGTCAGCGCCGCGTAGGAGGCGGTGTTGACGATGGTGCCGCCGCCCGCGCGGACGAGGCGCGGGGCGAGGGTCTTCATTCCCAGGAAACAGCCGGTCTGGTTGACCTCGACGACCTCGCGGAACTCCTCCACCGGAGTGCCGGACAACTCGTTGAAGCGCAGGACGCCCGCGTTGTTGACGAGACCGTCCACCGCGCCGAAAGTCTGCTCAGCGGCGTCGGCAGCCGCCCGCCAGCTCTCCTCGTCGCGCACGTCCAGATGCACGTAGAGCGCACGCTCACGGCCCAGCTGCGCCGCCACTTCCTCGCCCTGGGCGTCCAGCACGTCGCCCAGCACCACCTTGCCGCCCTCGGCCGCGAACAGCCGTGCCTCCTCGGCACCCTGGCCCCGCGCGGCCCCGCTGACGAGAAGTACCCGCCCTTCCAGCTTGCCCATCACGACCTCCTCGAAGAACGACGACGGCGCGTACCCGAACGGCACCCGTCCGCACGGACGGCACCCTCCGCACGGACGGCGCCCTCCGAACGGACGGGGCCGCGCGCTGCTCCGCCCCGGCCCACGGCCC
>NZ_JASKYT010000538.1:0-3416 GCF_041028275.1 Streptomyces sp. PU-14G | reverse complement strand
GTGTGCGCCCCCGCCCCCGCCCCGCCCGAAGACCGCGGCGCCGGCGACCAACGACCACGCACGCCCTGCGAGCAGCAGTCGGCGGGCGCCGGGGCCGAAGCGGGGGGGGGCGGCCCCGGCCGCCCCGGCGGTCCGAGAGGGCTACGGCCGCATGCGGAAGTCGTAACGGTCCGGCAAGGGCTCGTCCGTCAGCGCCGCCCAGGTGTCACTCAGCACTTCCTCGCCCTCCCGCAGGTCCTCCACCTCGAAGTCGCTGTCGAAGACCGCGCGGGCACCGGCAGTGTCCCCCCGCGCCAGCAGAACGCGGGCGCGCAGCAGCTGGAAGCGACCCCGGTGACGCTCGGCCGCGGGGAGTTCGTCCAGCACAGTGGCCGCGTCGCCGGGGCGGCCCGCGGCCAGCAGTGCCTCGACCGCCTCGCGCGCGAGCGCGCTCAGTGCCGCCCTCGCCGGGGCCTGGTCGGCGTCCAGGCTCTTCCGCGCGTCCGTGACGGCGTCGAGGCTCCGCTGGGCCGCGCGGGCCGTGTTCCCGTCCTGCCGGTCGGCGACGGCCAGGCAGCGCAGCGCCGGCCAGCGCGCGCCCCCTTGCGCGGACCCGAGGGAGCGTTCCCAGCTGCGTACCGCCTGGGAACGGTCCCCGGCGTGCCACTGCGCGACTCCCAGGTGGTGGTCCAACTCGTGCCGGGGCGCCCCCTCCGCGGCGTGCGCGGACTCCAGCAGCTCCCGCCACTCGGCCGCGACGAGCGTGGGCCCCGGCGGGCTGCCCGCACGCCCGCACGGCAGCGCCCCGGTGCGCAGCAGCTCCGCCCACGGTCGCTGGTCCTCGCCCATCGTCGCCGCCGCGAAAGGGGTGCCCGGCAGGGTGAAACCGCCGCGCTCCACCTCCAGCGCGCCCCATCCCGAGCCGACCGCCAGCGGCTCCCCCTCGGGATCGGCGTCGGCGTACGGCCGCCACGTGGCGTACGCCGCCTCCACGCGGGACCGGGACAGCGCCGCCTCCAGGCGCTCCTCCGTGTGAGCGCGCGCCACGGCCCAGTCGGCGCCGTGGACGGCGGCCGGTTCCGTGGTCAGCGGGCCGTAGGCCTCCAGCCAGGCGAACTCGCCGCCCGCCTCCAGCGGGACGTGTTCGAGCTGGGTGCGTGCCAGGCCCGCCTGGATCTCGACGTATCCGGGCGTGCCGGGCTCGGTCAGCCACTGCTGCCAGCGCCTGCCACCGGGCCCCGAGCCCCAGACGAACAGCTTGCGGCCACGCAGCACGTCCGTGGAGGTCTGGACGAGGCCCTGCCCCTTCTCGTCGAGCGAGGCGATCCACTTCCGGGCGCCCTCGGGCACCTCGTAGAAGTAGTCGGCGGGGAACCTGCTGTGCAGCGGATAGCTCAGGTCCGTGCCCCGCCACTCGGGAACGGGGATGCGGCGCAACCGCCGCTCGTAGGCGAAGTACCAGGTCTCCTCGGCGGGCGCGAGCACGCGCGTGCCCTCGTCCTCGGGGACGGCGATGTTCGACCACCAGTAGACCGGCACGGTGCGGTCGTGCGGGTTGCGGATGCGGGCGCCGACGTACAGGAAGTCGGACTCGTCGGGCAGCCACAGGTCCACCTGGAAGGGGGTGTCGCGCAGCCGCTCCCACTCCCACAGCCGCACCATCGCGCCGTCGCCGCCGGGTGCGGGCACGCGCGCCGCGTGCAGGGGAGCGCAGGAGAGCGTCGTGTGCCCCGTCGCACCGATGTTCCACTCGATGCCTCCCGAGTACCAGGCACCGTTGAGGGCGAAGTCGGCCGGCTGGAACACCGGGTTGGCGTAGAGGAGTTCCTGGCCGCTCGGCTTGTGGAAGAGGGACGCGATACGCCCGCCGAGCCCCGGCAGGACGGTGACGCGCAGACGTTCGTTCTCCAGGACCAGGGTGTCGAGCGCGGCAGGTTCGCGCCGACGCCCGTAACCGTCGAACACCCGGGCGGGCAGCACCGAGCGCAGCGGCCCGTACCCGACCTGGCGGACCATCTCGGTGGGCAGCGCGGCGCGATCGGACTCCTCCAGCGTGTGGGCCTCGTCCAGTGGCAGCAGCGCGGGCAGCGGGTTCTCGGGGCCGAGCGGCGCGACGGGCAGGGTCCGGGTGCTGCGTCGTACAGTCGTGGCCACGGCAACCTCGCTTCTTCACGCGTCATCCGTCGGGCGGCGCCGCCTGACCGGGGCCCCGATGACCATGGAACACGCTCGGCTCCGCGTGCGCCAGATCCCTTCCCCTCCTCTCCGTTCCCCTCCGTTCTCCTCCGTTCCTCAGTGGAAGCCGGCAGGTCGGTCGACGCGGGGGCTCGACGAAGGGCCTGGTGTTCCGTGTCCGGCGTCCGGGGTCCGGAACCCGGCGTCAGGCGTCCGGCGTCGGGCGTCGGGCGTCGGGCGTCCGGCGTCGGGCGTCCGGCGTCGGGCGTCCGGCGTCCGGGACGGGGCAGGTAGCGCCGCCCCGTCGCCCGCCGCCCGTGCGCGGGGGTCGCCTCAGCGCCCGCCGCCCGTGCGCCGCGGGGGTCGCCTCAGCGCAGCACCTCGGTCAACAGCTCGGCCAGCAGGCGCGCGCCTGGCATCTCCTCGGTGTCGCGGTCCGGGTCGTAGACCGTCAGTTGGAAGCCCGCACAGCGCGGCGAAGCCATCAACGGCGCCAGGAGAGCGCGCAGTTCGTCGGGGAAGAGGCCGCCCGGCTCCGTGCTGTCCACTGCGGGCAGCACGGTCGGATCGAGCACGTCGGCGTCCAGGTGTACCCAGAAGCCGTCGAGGCCGCCCGCCTCCAGCCGGTCGAGGGCGTCGCGCGCCACGGCCTGGGGGCCGCGCTCACGTACGGTCGCGACGGCCGCGTGCGCTATTCCCCGTTCCGCGAGTTCCCCGAAGGCGTTCTCCGGCTCGTTCTCCGGATCGCGCAGTCCCAGCAGCGCCACGTCGGCGTCCCGCACGAGGGGGCGCAGCCCCTCCAGTTCGGTCAGGTCGCGCTGCCCACGCCCGGTGACCAGCGCCAGGGCCTCACCGCCCGCCGCGCCGATCCGCGTCGAGTTCCCCGGGTGCCGGAAGTCGTCATGCCCGTCGAGATAGGCGAGGCCGTAGCGCCCGACACGGCGCAGCGCGAGGGCCGTGCCCAGCACGATGGAACAGTCGCCGCCCAGCACGACGGGGAAGTCGCCCGCACGTACATGCCCTTCGAGCCGGTCGGCGAGGCGGCAGGCATACGCGGCCAACTGCTCGGCGTGGAAGACCCCGTCGCCCGGCTCCCACCCGCCCAGGTCGTACCGGGGGGCGACGACGACCCCGCCGTCCACGGCGTGGAGCGCACGGGACAACCCCTGGTCGCGCAGGGCGCCAGGCAGCTTGCCGCACCCCGGCACGGTGCCGGGTGCCGGAGGGCGCAGGCCCAGGTTGGCGGGTGCCTCGATCAGTAC
>NZ_JASKYT010000537.1:0-3525 GCF_041028275.1 Streptomyces sp. PU-14G | reverse complement strand
GAGAGGGGTCGTTCGGGTGGTGGGCGGGGTCGGGAGAGGGCGTCATGACCAGGGGCCTCCTTTGCGCTGGCTCCGCGGAGGAGCGCGTGATCCGCGACAGCGTAGTGCGCTTGACGCGGATGCGTCAGCACCCCGCGACGGCTCCCGTACGCGCTCACCCCCTCGGTCGGGCCGCCCGCGAGGGCATACGCTGCCGCGTCATGGACGACAACGTGCGGGAGCTGGTGCTGGGTCTGGTGGCGGCGGCGATCACGGCCGCGGCGGGGTGGTTCGCCCGCACCTGTGTCTGGCGGCGGAAACTCCACAGGCAGCAGCGGTTCTTCGGGCTGCCGGCGCACTCCGGGTGCCTGCTGGTGGTCAATCACGACCCGGCGACCGACGAGAGCGCCGTCGCCCGCAACGACGTGTTCGCGCTGCTGGAGCTGTCCGCGCTCGTCAAGGACTGCGGCGCGCGGATGGAGGTGGTGGCGCACGACGCGGCGCGCCGGGGGTTCGGGGAGCACACCGAGTTCTGTCTGGGCGGGCCGGGCTCGAACGAGCGTACGGCGGCGCACATGGAGATGCTGCTGCCGGGCGTGGCGGTGAACACGGACGCCGAACCCGGCCCCGGCCAGGCCGCGTTCACCGTCGGCGGCGAGCGCTACCGGATGGAGAAGGGCAGCGTCGAGTACGTGCTGCTCGCGCGGCTCACGGGGGCCTCGTCCCCCGTCGGGGGCACGAGGGGAGAGCGCGGGGACAGCGAGGCGGTGCGGCCCGTCTTCCTGATATGCGGCCAGCGCTCCCTCACCAACCAGGCGGCGGCCCGTTACCTGGCCCGGCACCATGTGCGACTGGCCCGCCGGCACGGGCCGGACGGAGACTTCTGCCTGCTCCTGCGGGTGGTCAACTCGCGCGCCTACGGCCCCGATGTGGTGGAACTGGTGGCCGACGTGACGCGGGAGGCGAGCGCCTCGCCGGCCCGCTGAACCGCACGCGGGGCGCCGGTCACGGCCGGGCCCCCGGCATGGTGGAGCCCGCCTCGGCGGGCGCGACGGGAACCGCCTCGTTCTTCAGGTTGCGCCGCTCGCGGCGAGCGACCCAGTTGGCGAACCAGGACAGCAGCATGCACAGGCCGATGTAGATCGCCGAGATGACGATGACCACCGGGATGAACGGCATGGTGTAGTCCATGTTGATGGCGATCAGCCGCCCGGCGTGCAGGAACTCCTCGTAGGTGATCAGGTACCCCAGCGAGGTGTCCTTGAGGGCGACGACGAGCTGGCTGATGATCGTCGGCAGCATGGCGCGCACGGCCTGCGGCACCAGGACGTGGACCATGACCTGGGTCTTGCGCAGGCCGAGCGCGTAGGCGGCCTCGCGCTGGCCCCGGTCGACGGACTGCACGCCGGAGCGGAAGACCTCCGCGAGCACGGAGCCGTTGTAGAGGGTCAACCCGGTCACCAGGGCGGGCAGCGCCTGGACCTGCAGCGCGACGAAGACGAAGAAGATCATGACGAGCACCGGCATGGCCCGGAAGAACTCCACCAGCAGCGTGCTCACCCAGCGGACGGGCCGGTGGTCCGAGAGCCGCCCCGCGGCCAGCAAAGCGCCCAGCGCCAGGGCGAGGACGGCGGCCATCGCGAAGGCCTTGAGGGTGTTGCCGAGGCCGCCGAGCAGCAGTTCCTGTACGCCTTCGTAGGCGAAGGGGCGCCACTTGACGTGGGCGAACTGTCCGGTGTCGAGCAGCAGCCAGCAGACCCAGGCCAGCAGTGCGGCGAGGGCGAGCGACGTCAGGACGCCGTAGAGCAGGTGGCGGGCGCGGGCTCGGGGCCCCGGGATGTCGTAGAGCGCGGAGGCGGAGGCCTTCGGCGCACGCTTGGCACCGCGTCCGCGCAGCAGCGTGGCGAGCCCCGAGGGGGGCGGGGCGGAGGGCGGCGTGGTCATCGGGCCACCCCCCAGCGCCGCTCCAGCACGTGGAAGAGGCCGCTGATGGCGAGGGTGAGGATCAGGTAACCCAGTGCGATCCACACGAAGCTCCAGATGACGCTGTAGCCGTTCTCGCTGAGCGTCTTGTAGGTGCTCAGCAGCTCGACGACGCTGAAGGAGCCCGCGATGGCCGAGTTCTTGGCCAGCGCGATGAGGGTGGAGCCGACGGGCGCGATGACGGTGCGGAACGCCTGGGGCAGCACGACGGTCCCGAGTGTCTGGCCGAAGGTCATGCCCAGGCTGCGGGCCGCCTCGCCCTGCCCGACGGGGACGGTGTTGATGCCGGAGCGCACCGCCTCGCAGATGAAGGCGGAGGTGTAGCAGCCCAGGGCGAGCACGGCGAACAGTTCGAAGGGCAGGGCCACTCCGAAGCGCGGCAGTCCCAGCAGCATGGCGAAGAACAGCAGGGTGAGCGGGGTGTTGCGCAGGACCGTCACCCAGGCGGTGCCGACGCCGCGCAGTGCCGCGACGGGCGCCACCCGGAAGCCGGCCATCACGACGCCGACGGCGAGCGCCAGCAGCGAGGCGTAGACGGTCAGCCGTACGGTGCCCCAGAAGCCCTCCCCGTAGAGGGCGAAGTTCTGTGTCAGTACGTCCATAGGAGCCGCTTGGTTCCTCTCAGCTCGTCAGGGAGCGGTCGACGCGGGGCGGTTTCGGCGCGGGGGCACCGGACAGGCCGAGGGTGACGTCGTAGGCCCGCTTCCAGTCGCCGTTCTCCTCCCGTGCGACAAGGGCGTCGTCGAGGGCGCGGGCGAGCGCGTGGTCCTCGCGGGGGACGCCGATGCCGTAGGGCTCCTCGGAGAAGGCCCTGCCGACGACCTTGAGGTGGTCGGGGTCCTTGGCGGCGTAGCCCAGCAGGATCGTGTCGTCGGTGGTGACGGCGTCGACCTGGTTGTTGAGGAGGTTGTCGACGCAGATGGCGTAGCTGTCGTAGGCGACGGGTTTGGCGCGGGGGTAGTCGGACTGGACGCGCTGGAGCGGGGTCGACCCGACGGCGGAGCAGATCTTCTTGCCCGCCATGTCCTGCGGCCCCTTGAGCCGCTTGTTGTCCTTGCGGACCAGCAGCCGCTGTCCCGCGATGTAGTAGGGCCCGGCGAAGCCGACGAGTTTCCTGCGCCCCTCGTTGATCGTGTAGGTGCCGACGTAGTAGTCGATCTGGCCGTTCTGCAGGGCCGTCTCGCGGTTGGCCGAGGCGATGGCCTTGTACTCGATCTGCCGGTCGGGGTCGAATCCGAGAGAGGCGGCCATCATCTCGGCGATCTCGATGTCGAAGCCGGTGTACTCGCCGGTGGCCGGATTCTTCTCGCCCATGCCCGGCTGGTCCTCCTTGACCCCGATGGTCAGGCGTCCGCGCTGGTGGGCGCGGGTCCAGGTGGGTGAGGAGGGGAGGGAGAAGTCCCGCTCGACCGCGTAGTGCGGCAGGGCGCTGGGCTGCGGGCCGCGGGCCCCCCCCCCCCCCCCCCCCCCCCCCCCCCCCCCCCCCCCCCCCCCCCCCCCCCCCCCTCGATGTCGAAGCCGGTGTACTCGCCGGTGGCCGGATTCTTCTCGCCCATGCCCGGC
>NZ_JASKYT010000536.1:0-3724 GCF_041028275.1 Streptomyces sp. PU-14G | reverse complement strand
CCAACGCCGKCATCGCCCCGCGAACCTCAACTGCGGGGCGATGACGGCGTTGGCGGTCATCCAGTGGTGCACCTGCCGGTAGATCTCCACGACGGTCAGGTGTTCGGCACCTTTACTGGGTGGTGCGCTGCGCAGGGCCCGGACGAGTTGCCGGGTGAACGGGCTGGGTTGGCTGGGGCGGGTGGCCGCCTGGGAGAGTTGGGTGGATCTGCTGCTGGTGAGGACGTAGCGGCCTCTGCCCGCGACGGGGGTAGTAGGGGTGGCGCCCTTGAAGGCGCCGCTGTAACAGCAGTCGAGGATGATGACGATGCTGGTCGCCGGTGAACCGTCGACGATGTTGTTGATCTCGATCGCGCTCAGCGCGGTGGCCCGCAGGGCGGCGGTCCTGGTGTCCCTGGCGCACAGGTAGAGAGTGCCGCGTTCGTCGAGTTGGCCGTGGCCGCTGTAGTACAGCAGCAGCACATCCTCACGGGTTGCGGTGGTGAAAAGCTCGTCGACCCGCTCCCGAAGGTCGTGGATGCCGTAGTCGGGCAGGACGTCGAGGTCGGCGGAGCCGAACAGCCCGACCTGTTCATCCGCGAGCGCGTTCCGCAGTTCCACGATGTCGGTCAGCGGGCCTTCGAGGGCAGGCAGGGCGTGGGGGTCGCGAGGGTAGTCGGCGTTGCCGATCAGCAACCCCCGGTAGCGCCCGCTCTCCGTCATCGGCTGTCGCCTCCGAACCGGCTGCCAAGAGCCTCGGTGAGAGCCTGGAAGGACGCTTGGTCGATATTGTCGCCGGTGACCTCCAAGCGTTGCTCGGCTCCCGAGTCGTCGATCCAGGCCACGGTCAGCGTTCTGGACTTGTCCCGGTTCAGCCAGGCTCGGAAGCACGCCACCGCGGCCGTCACCGCTCCGGAGGAACCCAACGCGAGCACCGTTGTCTCGACAGCGCCCTTCTGCCCCGGCCCGGGCACACCGCGCCGGACAACCGCCCCCACCTCCTCACGCAGGGTCGCATGCAGGTCCGCGACCTGGTCGCGCCACGGCTGATCGTGCAGAGCGAACGTGCCACTACCCGGCTCAAACGCCAGTTCCAACCCTGCGGTCATGGCCTTCCTCCCTCACATGCCTTCATAGCGCAGCCTATTGGCGTGACACCCTTCCATACCGCAAACCCGGACATGCCGCCGCTGCGGAGCGCGCCACGCCCTCGACGCCGCACGGGACCCAAGCCGCCGGAACGTCCCTGACCCTCCGGCGGGCCAGGGGCGGTGCGGTACGAGGTGGTTGGGGCCTTTCCCCCGGCGACCCGAGCAGCCCGCTGCCCTGGTCCGAGCGTCGGGACGGCCGAGGCACCGGAGCGGCCCAGGCGCCGCTCACCGGTGGAGCGTCGCCCGTGCGTCCGGGGCCGCCCGCGTACGCCCTCCGTCGCGGCCGTGTGCCGAAGTGCGGGCACCGCGCCGGGCGTTTCGGCGTGCAAGGTCTGAGTACGCGCACTCATGTCCGCGGCCGTGCGTCTTCATAGTCTCCGTGTCATGGGCATACACAACACCGGCGAGGAAGCGGCGCCCGGCCGGCCGCGGGTGGGTATCACCGGGGTCGCGTCGGCGCTGCCGGGACGGGTCGTGGACTCCGAGCAACTGCGGCGCACCGTCGCCGCGCACAGCGGGCTCGCACTTCCTGAGCGGATGTTCGAGCGGGTCACCGGCATCGAGACCCGGCGGGTCGCCGCCGAGGACGAGTACGCCTCCACACTCGCCACCCGGGCCGCCCGCACCGCGCTCGACCGGGCCGGGCTCGACCCGCTTGACATCGACCTGCTCCTGTTCGCCTCCGCCACCCGGGACGTGGCCGAACCCGCCACCGCGCACATCGTGCAGGACGCGCTGGGCTCCCGCGCGCACGCGCTGGACGTGACCAACGCCTGCAACAGCTTCGTCGGCGGCATCGACCTGGCCCGCTCCATGCTGCTGGCCGGGCGGGCCCGCCGGGCCCTGGTCGTCACGGGGGAGACCCCGAGCCGGGCCGTACGCCAGGCCCCCGCGGATCTCGACCAGTTCCGCGACGCGTTCGCCGGATACACCTTCGGCGACGCGGGCGCGGCCGTGGTGCTGGAGCCCGTCACGGCCGGCGGCATCGTCGACGTCGACACCGAGACCCACTCGGAGCACTGGGCCGTCGGCGGGATAGCCGGCGGCGGATCGCGGCACCCGCGCGGTGACGAACACACCTACTTCCACGGCGACGGCGCCGAGTTGCGCGACGTGTTCGAGAAGGTCGGCACCTCGGTGCTGGACCGGGTGCGCCACCGCACCGGCCTGGACTGGGACGACTTCCGGCACGTCCTCGTCCACCAGGTGACGGTCCCCTACCTGGAGCGGTTCGCCGAGCTGACCGGCGTGCCGTGGGACCGGCTGGTGGTGACCGTGCCCGAACTCGGCAACGTCGCCAGCGCCACCCTCGGCGTCCAGCTCGACCGGGTACACGACCAACTGCTCCCCGGCGACCGGGTGCTGCTGGTCGGGCTCGGCGGGGGCGTCAGCCTCATGACGATGGTCTGGGAGAAGGCGTGACACCGACATCCCCCGCACCGGCGGACGCGGCAGCGGCCACCCGCCCGGCGCCGGCGGCCCACCCCCTGTGGGTCGTGGTCCCGGCCCACCAGGAAGCCGCACGGCTGCCCGGCACCCTCGACGCACTCGCCGCACAGACCGACCGGGACTTCACCCTCCTCGTCGTCGACAACGCCTCCACCGACGGCACGGCCCGCCTCGCCCGCCGGTTCGCGGAGCGGGCGCCGTTCCCCGTCCACGTCGTCACCGAACCGGAGAAGGGCGTCGGAAGCGCCGTGGACACCGGCTTCCGGTACGCCATCGCACACGGCGCCACCCTGCTGGCCCGCACCGACGCCGACTGCCTCCCGCACCCGGGCTGGAGCGCCGCCGCACGCGCCGCGCTCGACAGCGGCGCGGGTCTGGTGTGCGGGCGCGTCGTCGCACGCCCCGACGAACACGGGCCCGCCGGACGCGCCGCCTTCCGCCTCCTGGTGGGCCTCGCCGCGCTCTTCGGCAGGCTCCGCCCCGCGCACCGGCGCCGCCACGGCTACCTGGCGCCCTACCGGATGCACGCGGGCAACAACATGGCGATCACCGCGCGGCTCTACCAGGAGGTCGGCGGAATGCCGCGCCGCCCCTCGCCCACCGACCGGCTCTTCCTCAACCGGGTACGCCGCCGCACCACCGCCATCGCGCACGAGCGCCGCATGGTCGTCGGCAACTCCACCCGGCGGCTGCGCGCCTACGGACTGGCCGGCACCGCCCGCTGGTACCTCGACAAAGGTCCTGGACGACACGGAGAGGACCCGCGCTGATGCTGGACACCCTCGAGAGCGCACTGCGCCGCGACCCGCACCTGCCCGCACTCCTGGGCACCACCCCCGCCGGCGGCCTCCGCGTACGGGCCACCCGCGGCGACCTGACCGACCTGGCCGACCGCTACGCCGCCGCCCTCCACCGCCGCGGCCTGGGCCCCGGCGCCACGCTCGGTGTCGCCGTCCGACCCGGGCCACGCGCCCTCGCGGTACTGCTGGCCGCCTGGCGGCTGGGGCTCCGCGCCGCCGTGCTCGACCCCGGCGCGGGACCCGACGTGCTCCGCGCCCGCCTGAGCCTCGCCCGCCCCGACCTCGTGCTGGCGGACGCCACCGCGCAGGCCGTCGCGGGCTGGGCCGGGGCGGGCGAGGCTCAGG
>NZ_JASKYT010000535.1:0-3214 GCF_041028275.1 Streptomyces sp. PU-14G | reverse complement strand
CCCTCCGTCCCCTCCCTCTTCCCCACCGAGCAGGGAACAGCATGCGAGTCCGCGTCCGTGCCCGACGGCGCGGACGAGGAGTCGCTCGCCCGGCACGCGGGGGAGGGCACTGCGGCGGCGAGCCAGGCGAGGTCCGCCCTGGAACGGATCCTGTGCGGCCCAAGTGGTCCGGGTACGGCGAGCCTGCGCCCCGGCGGGCGGGAGGCGCCCCCGGTAGCCGAGGCGTCCGGGCCGCCTGCGCAGGGCGAGCCGATCCCCGGTCTCTACCACCATCCGGTGCCTGAGCCCGACGCGGCGCGAGTGGGAGAGGTCAGCCGCAGGATCAAGAGGTGGGCGGTGGACGAGGTCCAGGCCTACCCCCCGGAGTGGGAGGAGGAGTTCGACGGCTTCTCCGTCGGCCGCTACATGGTCGCCTGCCATCCGGACGCTCCCACCATCGAGCATCTGATGGTCGCCACGCGGCTGATGGTCGCGGAGAACGCGGTCGACGACTGCTACTGCGAGGACCACGGCGGCTCACCCGTCGGCCTCGGCAGCCGCCTCCTGCTGGCGCACACGGCTCTCGACCCGCTGCACACGACGGGGGAGTACGAGTCGGGGTGGGTGGAGTCGCTCCAGTCGGACGCTCCTCGGCGCGCCTACCGGTCCGCGATGGAGTACTTCCGGCAGAAGGCGTCCCCCTCCCAGGCCGACCGGTACCTGCACGACATGTCCCGTCTGCACCTGGGGTATCTCGCGGAGGCCGCGTGGGCCCAGACGGAACACGTGCCCGAGGTGTGGGAGTACCTGGCGATGCGCCAGTTCAACAACTTCCGCCCGTGCCCCACCATCACCGACACCGTCGGCGGCTACGAGCTCCCGGCCGACCTGCACGCCAAGCCCGCCATGCAGCGGGTCATCGCGCTCGCCGGAAACGCCACCACCCTCGTCAACGACCTGTACTCCTACACCAAGGAACTCAAGAGCCCGGGCACGCACCTCAACTTGCCCGTCGTGATCGCCGAACGGGAGGGCCTCTCCGAACGGGACGCCTATCTGAAGGCGGTCGAGGTCCACAACGACCTCATGCACGCATTCGAAGCCGAGGCCGCCACCCTGGCCGCTGCCTGCCCCGTCCCGAGCGTGCTGCGCTTCCTGCGGGGGGTGGCCGTGTGGGTCGACGGCAATCACTACTGGCACCAGACCAACACCTACCGGTACAGCCTGCCCGATTTTTGGTAAGGACGGACTCAACTGTGACCAGCACCGAGCTCACCACCGCACAGGGCGCCCCCGCTTTCATCCCCGCCCCGGCATCGCCCTACCAGGGTGACATCGCCCGCTACTGGGACCAGGAGGCCAGGCCCGTCAACCTGCGCCTTGGCGAGGTCGACGGGCTTTACCACCACCATTACGGCATCGGCGACGTCGACCACGCCGCCCTCGGCGACGTCGGCGAGGGCGGTTATGAGAAGCGGTTGATCGCCGAGCTCCACCGTCTGGAGTCGGCGCAGGCCGAGGTCCTCCTGGACCACCTCGGCCGCGTCGGGCGTGACGACATGCTCGTGGACGCCGGCTGCGGCCGGGGCGGTTCGATGGTCCTGGCCCACCAGCGATTCGGATGCGAGGTCCGCGGAGTCACGCTGTCGGCCAAGCAGGCCGACTTCGCCAACGAGCGCGCTCGTGAACTCGGCATCGAGAACCATGTGCGCGCCCGCGTGTGCAACATGCTCGACACGCCCTTCGAGACGGGGCAGGCCGCGGCCTCGTGGAACAACGAGTCGAGCATGTACGTCGACCTGCACGACCTGTTCGCCGAGCACGCTCGCATCCTCGCGGTCGGCGGGCGCTATGTGACCATCACCGGCTGTTGGAACCCGCGTTACGGCCAGCCCTCGAAGTGGGTCTCGCAGATCAACGCGCACTTCGAGTGCAACATCCATTCCCGCCGGGAGTATCTGCGTGCCATGGCCGACAACCGTCTCGTCCCGCAGGCCGTGACCGACCTGACGGCCGCGACCCTGCCGTACTGGGAGCTGCGGGCCACCTCCTCCCTCGTCACCGGCATCGAGGAGGCGTTCATCAACGCGTACAAGGACGGTTCATTCCAGTACCTTTTGATCGCTGCCGACCGCGTCTGATCCACAGCTGACCGGAAGGCCCGGGCCCGTCACCCGGGGCAGACCCGGGCCTTCCGGAACGCAGTGGCGGACCCGGCCCGGTGGGTCGCGCGCGGAGCGCCTGGGCGGATTCCGTGCGCAGGTCGGGCCCTCCGCCCGCGCGCAGTCCGGCTGCGGCCCGTGCGGCGACGACCTGGCGCACCCGTGCCGTCAGTGTGAGGGCCGGCCGGTGATCCAGTCGTAGGCCTTCCGCGCGTCGAACGCGCGCTGTCCGCCGGCGAACAGCAAACCCGCCTTAGTGAAGGCGGGATCCTCGGCCGACGCGGGCACGTAGGGGATGGCGATGCACCGCATGCCGGCACGGTGCGCCGCCTCAGCGCCGGGCACGGCATCCTCGAGGACCACGCAGTCGGCCGGCTCGACGCCCAGCCTGCGCGCGGCCTCCAGGAACACGTCCGGTTCCGGCTTGCCGTGCGCCACCTCCTCGGCCGAGACGCGCAGCGGCAGCAGAGCGTCGAGGCTCGTCGCGCCGAGGACGGCGTCGATGGCGGTGCGCGACGACCCGGAGGCGACAGCCAGCGGGATGCCGGCGCTGTGCAGGCGCTCGACCAGTTTCCGCATCTCGCAGAACACCTCCGTACCCGACCGCGCAAGCTGCAGGTAGAGGCGGTTCTTCTCGGTCAGCAGCTCGTCCACGGGAGTCGTCAGTCCGTGTACGCGGCGCAGGGTCTCCAGGGTCTCCCGGGTGCCGACCCCGATGAACCGTGAGTGCTCCTCCCAGGTGAAGCCGCGGACACCATGGGCGGCCAGGAGTTGCCTGCCCGCCTCGTAGTAGTGGGGCTCGCTGTCGACGAGGGTGCCGTCGAGGTCGAAGACGACCGCCGGGCGGGCGGAGGAACTGCTCATGCGTTCCAGCATGCCAAACCCCAGGCCGGCTACCGCGGCCCCCTCGACGCAACCCCGTCGAGGCGGGCTCCCGCGAGGAGAGTGGCGCCCGTCCTCAGGCCGCCCTCAGGTGCCGTCCTCAGGCCCCCTCAGGCGCCCGCGCTCAGGCCGCCCTCAGGCCGAGGCGGGCGGATCGGAGGCGCGCGGGGCAGGGGCGGGCGCTTCCGAKS
>NZ_JASKYT010000534.1:0-2968 GCF_041028275.1 Streptomyces sp. PU-14G | reverse complement strand
CGCGGACGAGGCGCGGCCGGGGTGGGAGCCGGGGCGCGGGCCCCCTCCCTCGGGGCGACACAAATCACCGGGACACGCGGTGCGGCAAGCCGTGGCGAGTGGGTAGTCTCATACGGACTGGATAAGTTACTGCTTAGTAAACAACCTCCGTGCTCCGAGGAGCCGATATGCAACTCGCCGCCATCGTCATCACGCTGGTCCTCAGCGCGGTCGGCGTTGCGCTCATCGCCCGCGCCGTCGCGCAGATCTACCGCTTCGTGAAGCTCGGACAGCCACTCCCCGCGGGCACGCGCAAGGACAGTCCCAAGCAGCGAACGGCCACCCTCGTCAAGGAGTTCCTCGGGCACACGAGGATGAACAGGTGGGGCGTGGTGGGCGTCGCCCACTGGTTCGTGGCGATCGGCTTCCTCACCCTCCCGCCGACCATCATCAACGCCTACGGCCAGCTCTTCCAGGCCGACTGGACGCTTCCGGTCATCGGCGGCTGGCTGCCGTACGAGATGTACATCGAGTTCATCGGCGCCGCGACCACCGTGGGCATCGCCGTCCTGATGGTCATCCGGCTGCTGAGCCTGCCCTCCCGCGCGGGCCGCAAGTCCCGCTTCGCCGGCTCGAAGGCCTGGCAGGCGTACTTCGTCGAGTACGTCATCTTCGTCATCGGCCTGGCCATCCTCGTGCTCCGCGGCCTGGAGGGCGCGCTGCACCACGTGGACGGCTACGAGCCGGCGTACTTCGTCTCGTACCCGCTGGTCGCCGCGTTCGACGGGCTGGACGTGGGCACCCTCCAGACGCTCGTCTACCTGTGGGCGCTGATCAAGCTCGGCACCACCATGATCTGGATGATCACGGTCAGCCTGAACACCAACATGGGCGTGGCCTGGCACCGGTTCCTGGCCTTCTTCAACATCTGGTTCAAGCGCGACGCGCAGGGCGGCACCGCCCTGGGCGCCCTCCAGCCGATGATGTCCGGCGGCAAGGAGATCGACTTCGAGACCGCCCTGGACGACGACAACGAGGAGGAGGTCCGCTTCGGCGCCTCCCAGGTCGAGGACTTCTCCTGGAAGGGCATCCTCGACTTCTCCACCTGCACCGAGTGCGGACGCTGCCAGTCGCAGTGCCCCGCCTGGAACACCGGCAAGCCGCTCTCCCCGAAGCTTTTGATCATGTCGCTGCGCGACCACGCGCACGCCAAGGCCCCCTACCTGCTGGCCGGCGGCGGCAAGACGATGGAGGGCGAGGAGAAGGCCACCGACGAGCAGCTCGCCGGCGTCCCGCGCTCCGCCCTCGACGAGGCCGAGCGCCCGCTGGTCGGCACGGCCGAGGAGAACGGCGTCATCGACCCCGACGTCCTGTGGTCCTGCACCACCTGCGGCGCCTGCGTCGAGCAGTGCCCCGTCGACATCGAGCACGTCGACCACATCGTCGACATGCGCCGCTACCAGGTGATGATCGAGTCCGCGTTCCCCTCCGAGGCCGGGACGATGCTCAAGAACCTGGAGAAGAAGGGCAACCCCTGGGGCCTGGCCAAGAAGCAGCGCCTGGAGTGGACCAAGGAGGTCGACTTCGAGGTGCCGATCGTCGGCAAGACGGTCGAGGACCTCACCGAGGTCGAGTACCTGTACTGGGTCGGCTGCGCCGGCGCCCTGGAGGACCGCGCCAAGAAGACCACCAAGGCCTTCGCCGAGCTGCTGCACCTCGCGGGCGTCAAGTTCGCGATCATGGGCGGCGACGAGAAGTGCACCGGCGACTCCGCCCGCCGCCTGGGCAACGAGTTCCTCTTCCAGCAGTTGGGCGAGGAGAACGTCGCCAACCTCAACGCCGCGTTCGGTGAGACAGCGCCTGATAGCGGCTCCGCCGCGGGGGACGAGGGCGTCACCGTGGAGACGTCGAAGAAGAAGATCGTCGCCACCTGCCCGCACTGCTTCAACACGCTCTCCAAGGAGTACCCGCAGCTGGGCGGCCACTACGAGGTCATCCACCACACCCAGCTGCTCCAGCACCTCATCGACGAGGGCAAGCTCGTGCCGGTCACCCCCGTCGAGGGGCTGATCACCTACCACGACCCGTGCTACCTGGGCCGCCACAACAAGGTCTACACGCCGCCCCGCGAGATCATCGGACGCGTGCCGGGCCTGCGGAACGAGGAGATGCACCGGCACAAGGAGCGCGGCTTCTGCTGCGGCGCCGGCGGCGCCCGCATGTGGATGGAGGAGCGCATCGGCAAGCGCATCAACAACGAGCGCGTGGACGAGGCGCTGTCCCTGAACCCGGACATCATCTCCACGGCCTGCCCGTTCTGCCTCGTCATGCTCACCGACTCCGTCAACGGCAAGAAGGGCGCGGCCGAGGACGGCTCCGCCACGGGCGGCAAGGCCAAGGAGAACCTCCAGGTCGTCGACGTCGCCCAGCTCCTGCTGGACTCCGTCAGGACGCCGCCGACCGACCCGCCCGCCGACGACGGTCAGACCGCGGCCGACCCCGACCCGGAGCCCGAACCGGAACCCGCGAGGTAGACGGCGACGCTGCGGGCGCCGTAGCCGGCCCCCGCAGCGCCCTCCTCGGTCACCGATGGCCGGCCCCGTTCCCACGGGGCCGGCCATTGCGCGTTTTCCGGCACGTCGTGGTCAAATGCGATCAGTTACCGCATCACACGAGCCAAACCACTGTCGCGGTATACCCATCGCCGCGCGCCGGGCCTAGCCTCGCCTCAACGCGCACGCACGTGGCGCGGCGGTACGCGGCAGCACGCGCGGGCGCGGGCGCGCTCACGAGCGGAGCGGACCGGAACGCGAGGAGGAACACCAGGTGGCGGACCGCGAGGCCCCGGATCACAGGGCCCAGGACGGACCGGCCGAGGACGACCGGCCCCCGGGCCCGGACACGGACGCGCGCGCTCACCTCCCGCACGACTGCCACCCACCTCCCACCMCTGTCGCGGTATACCCATCGCCGCGCGCCGGGCCTAGCC
>NZ_JASKYT010000533.1:0-4327 GCF_041028275.1 Streptomyces sp. PU-14G | reverse complement strand
ATGGAGGCGGCGGCCTCGTGCGGGGCGGCGGTCCCCGTACCGTCCGGGGCGGCGGTCCCCGTACCGTCCGGGGCGGCGGTCCCCGTACCGTCCGGGGCGGCGGTCCCCCTGCCCTCCGGGGCGGCGGTCTCCGTGCCGTCCGGGGCGCTCGCCCGGAGGAGTTCGGCGTGGAGTGCGCGCAGTTCGGCGCCCGGGTCGGCGCCGAGGCGGGACGCTATCCCCCGGCGTACGGACTCGTAACCGGCCAGCGCCTCCGCGGTGCGACCGCTCTCGTGCAGGGCTCTGAGGTGGAGGACCTGCAACGGTTCGTCGAGCGGGTGTTCCGGTGCCAGCTGTCGCAGTTCGGGCAGGGCGCGCGTGGCGTGCCCGAGGGCGAGGTCGGCGGTGAGGCGCCGTTGGAGGGCGGCGTGGCGCAGGGCCTCCGCGCGGGCGGCGACGGCGACGCGGTCGGGCAGATCGGCCAGCGCGGGGCCGCGCCACAGCGCGAGGGCTTCGCGGAGCACCCGTGCGGCCCGTTCGGCGTCGCCCTCCTCCAGTGCGCGTTCCCCTTCGGTGGCGAGGCGTTCGAAGCGGAGGAGGTCGACCTCGTCGCGTTCGGGGTCGAGGCGCAGCCGGTATCCGCCGGGGAGCGACTCGACGGCGTCCCTTCCCAGGGCCCTGCGCAACCTGCCCACCAGCGCCTGCAGGGCGGCCGGCGCGTCTCCCGGCAGGGCGTCGGGATGGGCCTCGGCCCACACGTCGTCGATGAGCGCCTGGGGTGAGGCGGGTGCGCGGCTGTGGGCGCGCAGCGCGAGGGCGGCGAGCAGCGCGCGCAGCCGCTGCCCGCCGAGCGGGGCGGGACGCCCGGCGTCGTCGCGGGCCTCGGTCGCCCCCAGGATCAGATAGCGCACGTGTCTATTGTCCCTGTCGGTGTCGTCATGTCCGCGCGCTTTTTTCGGTTGGCGTGGCCGGGCCGGTGTCGAGCCCCCGCCACCCCACCGGTGGGCGCCACGGGCGCCTCGTCGCCGGCGGGCGCCACTTCACCGGCGGGCGCCCGTCACCTGGGCGTGGGCGGCAGGCTGCGTTCGTAGCGGGCGTCGGGGTGGACGCCCGCCGCCGCGGCGCGGTGGCGTGGCGCGGCGGCGCCGGTCCAGCAGGTGCCGCGGCGGGCGAGCAGCCGGCTCAGCCACAGTTCCATGGCGGCCAGGTCGGCGATGCCCTCCGGGGGCAGCGGTTCGCCGCGGGCCACCCGTTGGACGGCCTGCCGTACGACACGCGCCTCGACCAGTCCGGCCTCGGCGAGCAGCGGCGCCTGGAAGAGTGCGAGCAGCCGGTCGGACGCGAGGCGTATGCCCGCGCGGAGGGCGGCGTGGTGGGCGGCCTGCGTCGGTGCGCCCCAGCCGGCCGGGAGGTCGTGGACGCCCGCTCCCGCGAGCGCGGCGCGCAGGACGGAGGCGCGCGCTCCGGGGCGTACGCGCAGGGCGTCGGGGAGTTCCCGGGCTGCGCGTACGACCTGGTTGTCGAAGTAGGGGGCGTGCAGCCGCTGGTTGCGGATCTCGGCGGCCTGTTCGAGGACCCGGTGGTCGGCGGCGGAGCGGGCGAGGGCGGCGCGGGCCCGTCGTTCGCCGGGCCTTTCGACCGACGGGCGGGCCTGGGCCGCGGACTCCAGCCGCAGGGAGACCTCCGCGAGCGCCTCCCCCGTCAGCCAGCGGGCCGCCGGCCCCGGGCGGCACCAGGTGAGCGCGGCCACCGAGGCGTCCACGGCGCTCTCCCCGCCGTCCGGGTACGGCTCGAAAGCGGACGCCGTGAACCCACCGTCCCGCATCAGTGCCGCTGTCTGCTCGACCCCTTCCCTGTACGGCGTACGGGCCAGCCTGCGCGCTGCTCGGTAGATGGTGACGGGCACCAGCAGCGAACGCCCCGCCACCTGGCCCTCCCCCCGCTGCCCCTCCGCACGGGCCAGCGCGGCGACGGGGCGGACGAGGTGGCGGCGGCGCCGGTCCAGCAGCAGGTCCGCCAGGCGGGCGGGGTGCGCGTCGAGGACCTGGCGGGCCCCGGCGCCGACGAAGTGGTCCGCGCTGCCGGCCGTGAGCCGGTTGCGGTGGCGTTCGGCCGCGACGAGTGCGGGGCCCGGCTCGTCCGTGAGGGGCCCGGCGGCCAGGTCCGCGTAGGGCAGCGTCTCCTCGCCGCCGGTGACCACGAGGTGGCGCAACCGCGGGTTCTGCGCGATGGCATGTGCCCGCTCCAGTTCGGCGGTGTGGTCCTCGGCGTCCGCGGAATCGTGGGGGACGCGGTGTGCGCCGCCCCTGGTGAGGTCGTTGAAGGTGACGGCCAGCAGCCGCTCGCCCGCGCCTGCCGCGCCGGACCCGAAAACGGTGCCGGGGGTTCCGGGCAGCCCGGCGGCGAGCAGGGCCAGGGTGCCGGAGGCGGGCCCGCCGGACAGGTCGGCGCCGACGCCGGGCGCGGGTCCGCCGCGCGCCCGCTGCCGGTCGGCAGGGCCCATGCCGGGGACGGGCCCGGGGTCCCGTCCGTCGATGTCGTGTTCGGACGCGTGGCGGGGCTCGGTCAGGCGGGCACGGACAGCGTTCACGAGCGCGTCCCTGACACCCGCGACGGCCGCCTCCGGGTCGACGGGCGGCGCACCGACCACCAAAGAAGTCGACGCTTCATAACCGGCGATCTCCCGGCTGCCGCCGTCCCGCACGATCAGCGCGTGCCCCGGCGGCACCCGGCTGACCCCCCGGTAGGGGGTGCCGTCGCCCAGCGCCTCGGGGGCGTCCGGGCAGGCGAGCAGTGCGGCGAGGTGACCGAAGTCCAGCTCCGCCTCGACCAGGTCGGCGAGTGGCAGCGCGGCTGTCGCGTACGCGGTACCGCCCGCCCACGGCGTGTGGAAGACGGGCCGCACACCGGCCAGGTCGGCGGCGATGGTGAGACGGCGGCCGACGCAGGCGACGGCCGTGTAGCTGCCGGGCCACGCGGTCAGGTGACGGAACGCTCCGCCGCGCGCCGCGATCAGCCCGAGCCGCAGTTCGTCGTCGCTGGCGCCGCAGCACCCGAACACCGCGAGCCGGCTGCCCGGCTGCGCCTCCACCACCCGGATCTCGTCGGGACGCCAGTCCCCGACCGCCCACAGCGGGTCCGGGTCCCCCCACACCACCTGCGCCCCGACGGGCTGGAGTACGCCGTCACCCCCGTCGGGCACGTGGGCGGTGTGCGGGGCGTGACCGTAGCGGCCGTAGGCGTCGTACGGGTCGTGCGAACCGAGCCCGTCGGGCGCGCCGAGACCGTCGTACGAGCCGAATCCGCCGTACGGACCGGGCCCGCCGTACGAACCGTGGTTGCCGTTGGCGCGGTTGGTGCCGCTGCTACCGCTGCTGCCGCTGCTGCCTTTGGTGTCGGTTCCGTACGCGTGTGAGCCGCGGGCAGAAGCACGCAGGTCGTACGCGTCGGCCGAACCGGTGGAAGAGCGCGCTCCGTTCGTGGTGGCCCGGGAGCCGCCGCGACGGCCATGGGGCGCTGCCGCTGCGCTGCTCCACCCCACCAACCAACGCATCGCCGCCTGCCTTCGCGTCACTTGCCGGCACTCCCGCCGGCGTCCGCCGGACCGCGCGAGCCCCGGAGCGACAGGTGCGCGCCGACCGGGAACCGCTGCCGTTGCGGCTATGGTGCCACGTAAGTGGCGCACGGGAGGCGTGTAAGGGGCGCATACCTCAGTGAAGCGCGCGGCCCTCCTTCGTTTCTCCTGCGCCCCCGGACGGTCCCACGGAGCCGCGTTCCGCGCGCGCATATTCCTCTGGCGTCGACCTCCGGCACCGCACACGCGACCGATGTCATTCGGCCAAATCTGCGCGTACGACCGATCACGACGACCGCCGCCTTGACGCCCCGCGACGCACTCGCGACGCAACAGCGAACGGGCGGCGCACGGATGGCGGCGAGAGGGGCCGGGACCGTCGGCAGCGACGCGGGACAGGCGTGCACGCCGAGCGCGCGGCCCCGTCGCGTGCGCCGGGCACGGAGGCACGGGGGCACATGCATGTGCCCCCTCCGAGCAGCGGGCCGACCGTCCCCGCCGACCGACCAGGACGACCGTCCGCCGCGTACGGGCCTGCGCAGACAGCGGCCCGGAACGGGGGGAAGCAGTACGGGGAGCAGAGGGAAAGGTGACGGCGTCGCGGCGCCCCGGGCCACAAGCCGAAGGAGACTCCACCCCCGCGGGAGGGAGCCGGAGAGAGCTGTACCCCCGTCGAAGCGGCCGAAGAGGGCTCTGCACTGCGCCGAGAGGACCAGCGCAGCGGCCGGAAGGACGAGCGCAGCGGTCGGGAGGGGGAACGCAGCGGCCGGGAGG
>NZ_JASKYT010000532.1:0-3676 GCF_041028275.1 Streptomyces sp. PU-14G | reverse complement strand
GGCCTTCGGGGCGGGCAGTGCGTTGTCGTGGGCCGGCATCGCAGCGACTTCGGCGGGCGGCGGGGCGTCTTCGGGCGCCTGCCCCGCGCGGGAGTACGCCTTCGCCCGGCAGAGCAGCCGCGCGACGGCGTGGTGCAGGTCGAAGTCGTCGGCCCGCCCCTGGGCGTAGCGCTGGTAGGTGCGGCGCAGGAAGGGGCTCAGTGCCTCGTCACGGAAGGTGTGGTGGGCGCGCACGGCGCCGGAGAGGATCAGCTGGGCGTGGTCGTCCCGCTCGCTGATCGGATAGTGCGCGGTCGCGGTGCCGTCGGTGAAGCGGAGGGTGAGACTGCGCTGCTGCACCGGTGACGTCAGGTCGGAGACGATCTCGGTGCGCACACCGCCCGAGTGCCGGAGGGTGAGCGAGGCACTGCCCATGTGCGGGACGACGGCGGTGCCGCACTCCATGTCCGTGCAGTGGGCCGTCTCCAGTTCGGCGGCCCCGGCCAGGTCGAGGACGACGCCGAGCGAATGGGGTATCTCCACGTCGAAGGCGGTCGGGTGGCCGTGCGTGGCCAGGGTGCGCGCGAAGCGGGGCTTGTGCTGGACCACGTCGACGCCCAGCAGCCGGCCGAGGCCGCGGTCGGCGATCAGGTCGCGCAGCCGCTGGGTGAGCCCGGCGGCCAGCCAGTGGGCGACGACGGTCACATCGAGCCGGTACTCGTCGCGCAGTCTGGTGACGCTCTCGAGCTGGCCGGGCTCGCAGGCCAGCGGCTTCTCCACCAGCACGCGGGTGTACCCGAGCCCGGCGAGCCGGCCCAGCACCCCGGCCCGGGCCGCGGGAGGGGTGCACAGGTGGACGACGGTCTCCTCGGGGTCCGTGCGGCGGGCGGCTTCCGCCAGGGACGCCACCACGGTGACGTCGTCGAGCCCGGACGCGGCGGTGGGCCGGGGGTCCCAGGCCAGCGGCGGCCAGTGGAACAGCGGCTCTTCCTCGGCTTCGCGGGCCGCGCCGGACGGTGTTTTCAGTCTCTTCAGGGCCGCCAGGTGGAGACCGGCTCCGGAGCGGCCTAACCCGACGATCAGCGGTCGCAGCATCATGTCCTTGCAAGTGTGACGGCTCTGGCAGTTCAGCGACCGACTGTGACCCCCGGTATGAAGAGCGGTCAAGCAGAACCCGGGAACTCGTACCGGCACGGGTGAACGTGCGGGCGCCGGCGATTGGGTCCAGGGGCCGGGGGTATGCCTCGGGTCGCTGGCAATCCGCCGTTCGCGTCAAGTAATTGGAGTGGCAGTGTCTTTCGGAGGAATCTCCGGAGGGGTGGGGCGACGTTCCGGTCCCCGGGCCGGAACCGAAGAGGTTCCGTTCTTCTCCCAGGCAACGACTTTCGGTGTGCTGTGGCCTCTCGTGGAGGAGAGGGTCAACGAAGTATTCGCGACAGGGAAGTTTTCACACGGCCGCCATGTCGCGGAGTGGGAGCGGGAGCTCGCCGCCTACACGGGTGCCGGGTTCGCCGTCGGGGTGAACAGCGGCACGGACGCCCTCGTCCTGTTATTGCGCGCGTGCGGCCTCCAGCGCGACGAGGGGGTGCTGGTGCCGGCGTACTCGTTCGTCGCCACGGCCTCGTCGGTGGTGCTGGCGGGCGGCCGGCCCCAGTTCGTCGACATCGACCCGGTCGACTACGCGATGGACGCGGCGGCCCTGGAGTCCGCCGTCACCCCTGCGAGCCGCTTCGTGATGCCCGCGCACCTGTTCCACCAGATGGCCGACATGGCGGCCCTGGGCGCCGTCGCCTCCCGCTGCGGGCTCACCCTGGTCGAGGACAGCGCCGAGGGCATCGGAATGCGGCAGAGCGGGCGCCACGCAGGTCTGCACGGCAAGGGCGGCGTCCTGTCGTTCTTCCCGAGCAAGACCCTGGGCGCGCTCGGCGACGCCGGGGCCGTCCTCACCGACGATCCGGAAGTGGCCGAAATGGTGCGCGCGTTGCGCCACCACGGGCGGCTCGGGCCGACCCTGGGGGACTTCTCCACCATCTCCACCGAGACCGACGTACCCGGCTTCAACAGCAAGATGGACGACATCCAGGCGGCCGTCCTCTCCGCGAAGCTCACCTGCCTGGACAACGACATCGCACGCCGCGCCGAGCTCGCGGCGGCCTACGACGAGCGGTTATGGGACGTCCCCGGCATCACCCGGCTGCCCCGCGTCGTCGAACGCCCCCGCACCAGCGGGGAGTCGCGGCCCGTCTTCTACGTCTACCTGATCGAGGCCGACGACCGTGACCGGCTGGCGGAGCACCTGACGCGCCACGGGGTGGGCACGGAGATCTACTACCCGACGCCGCTGCACCTCCAGCCGTGCTTCGCCCACCTCGGCCACTCGCGCGGCGACTTCCCGCACGCCGAGGCCGCCAGCGCCCGCGCGCTCGCGCTGCCCCTCTACCCGGACCTGGACGTGGAGCAGGTCGACCGGGTCAGCGAGACCATCCGTGAGTTCTACACGGGGAAGCCGACGTGACCGACGGGGAAACCGACGTGACCGCCCAACGCACCAGCGCCATCTCCTTCTTCCAGCCCGACGTATTCGACAACGACCGCACCGCCATGCTCGACATCATCCGCCAGGTCGGGGCCGCCCCCGAGCAGCGGTTCATCCTCGGTGAGCACACCCGTGCCCTGGAGCGGACGCTGGCGGGCTCCCTGGGCGCCGCCGACGTGGTGGCCTGCGGCAGCGGCACCTCCGCGCTGGGGCTGGCGCTGGCGGCGATGGAGGTGGGTGCGGGGGACGAGGTGGTGGTGCCGGCGTTCGGCTGCGCCCCGCTGGCCGCCTCCGTGGTGCACCTGGGCGCCAGGCCGGTCTTCGCCGACATCGACCCGTGGACGATGGTCGCCGACCCGGCCGACGTGCGGCGGCGCATCACCCCGCGCACCAAGGCGCTGATGCCCGCCCACATGTTCTCCGTGATGGCCGACATGCCCGCCTTCACCGCGCTGGCGCGGGAGTACGGGGTGCGGCTGCTGGAGGATTCCGCCGTCGCACAGGGCGCGGTGCTGGGCGGCACCCCGGCCGGGCTGTGGGGCGAGGCGGGCGTCTTCTCCTTCGTGCAGGTCAAGTCGTTCGGCATGCCCGGCGAAGGCGGTGTGGTGGTCACCCGCGACGCGACCATCGGGCAGCGCGTGCGGATGCTGCGCAACCACGGCCAGGACGGGACGCACCGGTTCGTGCACCACGTGATCGGGCACAACAGCCGCTTCGACGAGATCCAGGCCGCCTTCCAGCTGCGTCGGCTGCCTGGGCTGCCCGAGCGGCTGGAGCGGCGCGCGGTCATCGCCGACTACTACACCGAACGGTTCGCGCCCCTCACCGAGCGGGGTGTGGTCCCGCCCCCGAGGGGGCGGGAGGGCCGCTGCTACTACGTCTACTCGCTGCTGGCCGAGGAGCGGGAGGCGCTGCGCGCGCACCTGACGGAGCGCGGCATCGACTCGCACGTGTACTACCCGCTGCCGTTGCCGAGGCAGTCGGCGTTCGCCCCCTTCGCCTCGCCCGGCGAACACTGGCCGCACGCCGAGCTGGCGAGCAGGCGGATTCTGGCGCTGCCGGTCTACCCCCACCTGACGGACGCGCAGGTCGAGTACGTCGCCGACGCGGTGTGCGACTTCGCGCGGCGCGGCGCCCCGGCCCGCCGCCACCGCCACTGAC
>NZ_JASKYT010000531.1:0-3837 GCF_041028275.1 Streptomyces sp. PU-14G | reverse complement strand
GCGTGGCCGCGCTGCAACTCGCCGCCGCCGCTGTGCTGCGCGCGCTCGACCGGCCACCGTCCCGGAACGAGTGACGGACCCGCCACTCGTCGGCGCGGGAGGACGACGCGTGGWGGGGGCCCGCTGTGGGCGGGGCCCCACCGTGGGGCCCGCTGTGGGTGGTGGCGTCCGTCGCGGCCGGACGGCGGGAACCGTGCGGCGAGGGGGCGTTGACGGGTGTTCGGGCAGGGTGGTGAGCTGGGCTCCAGCAGGGCCGAGCGGAGGAGGCAGCGTGCGGATCGTCGTCGTCGGAGCGGGGATCGTCGGTGCGGCTGCCGCCTACGAACTGGCGCGCGCGGGCGCCGAGACCGTGCTGGTGGACGCGGCGCACGAGGGGCGTGCCACGGCGGCGGGCGCCGGCATCATCTGCCCGTGGTCGGGGCGTGTGGAGGAGCCGCTCGCCGTGGCCGGCGCCGGGTACTATCCGGACCTGCTCAAAGCTCTCGCCGAGGACGGGCAGGACGATGTCGGCTACCGCCGGGTCGGCGCGCTCGTCCTGCTGCCGGCGGACGGCACCGAAGCCGCCCAGGTGCGCGAGAGGGTGGCGGCTCGCGCCGCGGCGGACCCGCACGCGGGCGAGGTCAGTGCGGTGGCCGCGTCGGACGCCCACCGGATGTTCCCCGCCCTCGCCCCCGCACGGACACACGAGGACCGGCCCGCGGGGCGCGGCCTCGGGGGTGGAGAACGCGGCCACACCTGGGGGGAAGAGGTCCTGCACATCGCCGGCGCGGCGCGGCTCGACGGCCGTCGGTTGCGGAGCGCGCTGGTAGCGGCGGCCGAGCGGCACGGGCTGCGCGTCGTCGGCGGTACCGCGGCCGTCGAGGTCCGCGGCGCCCGGGTGCGGGGAGTGCGGGTGGACGGCGAAGTGCTGGAAGCGGACGCCGTGGTGGCCGCGGCGGGCGCCTGGTCGCCCGCGCTGCTGGAGCCTCTCGGGGTGCGCGTGCCCGTCGTGCCGCAGCGTGGCCAGATCGTCCACCTGGGGCTGTCCGGCACCGAGACCGCGCACTGGCCCGTCGTCCTGCCGCGCACCGGACACTACCTGCTGACCTTCGACGACTCGCGTGTCGTCGTCGGCGCCACCCGGGAGAGCGGCACCGGCTTCGACCACCGTGTCACCGCTTCCGGTCTCGCCGAGGTGCTGGGAGAGGCACTGGCGGTGGCGCCGGGACTCGCCCGGGCCACCCACCTGGAGACCCGGGTGGGCTTCCGGCCGACGACCCCGGACGGACAGCCGGTGCTGGGGTCGGTTCCCGGAACGCCGGAACTGGTCGTCGTCAACGGGCTGGGCTCGGGAGGGCTGACGGCCGGGCCGTTCGCGGGCGCTGTCGCCGCCCGGCTGGCTCTCGGCCGTGAAGCGGGCATCGACACGGGTCCGTACGACCCGCTGCGGTTCGCCTCGTCGGCGTGACGGCAAGCGGCCACCGTGGCACCGGCCGGGCACAGCGGACCGCACTCGGCACCGCGCAACCGCCCCCGGCCCCCGCGACACCCGACGCCCGCCCGACGCCCCTCTTGAACCCGCACGATCGGGCCCCACACCGCACGGGCCCTGGTTTGCCCCGCATCGCCCGGGCCCTGGTTTGCTCCGTACCCGTTCGCCGCGCTGCAAGCCACCTCGTACCCCCTGTGCCCCCGTGCCCGGCACACCCTTCCTACTGACATGTGCGCGCCGCCGGTTGCGGCTGCTCCGTGCCGTGGTGCCTTGTCCTGCGCGCTTCTCCTCCCACCCTTCCCGAGTGGATCCGCCGCCGCACACGCTTTCGACAAAGTCCTTAAGTCCTTATGTCAGGACGAAGCCTTGACAGTGCTCGTCGCGGCGCCGCAGGCTGAGCCGACGACATCGTCGACGCCGCAACTGCCCGGTCGCCGCGGACCGGGGGGAGGAGAGCCCCAGCCATGTCCGCACCGCGTACGGGCGCCCCCGTTCTCGACCGGCTCCGCGTCGGATCCGCGCCCGACTCCTGGGGCGTCTGGTTCCCCGAGGACGACCAACAGGTCCACTGGCAGCGTTTCCTGGACGAGGTCGCCGAGGCCGGATACGAGTGGATCGAGCTGGGTCCGTACGGCTACCTGCCGACCGATCCGGAGGTCCTGCGCGAGGAGACCGCCCGGCGCGGCCTGCGGGTCTCCGCGGGTACGGTCTTCACCTCGCTGCACCACGGTCCGGCCGTCTGGGACGCCACCTGGGCGCACGTCGCGCAGGTGGCCGCGCTCGCCCGCGCGATGGACGCCACCCACCTCGTCGTCATCCCCTCCTTCTGGCGGGACGACAAGACCGCGCGGGAGCTGGAGCCGCGCGAGCTGACCGCCGAGCAGTGGCGCCACCAGGCCACCGGCATGGAACGGCTGGCCCGGCAGGTCCGCGAGGAGTACGGCCTCGGCATCGTCGTGCACCCGCATGCCGACACCCACATCGACACCGAGGAGAACGTCACCCGGCTCCTGGACGCCACGGACCCCGACCTGGTCCGGCTCTGCCTGGACACCGGCCACTACGCCTACTGCGGTGGCGACAGCGTCAAGCTCATCAGGACCTACGGGGAGCGCATCGGCTATCTGCACCTCAAGCAGGTCGACCCGCGCGTCCTGGAGGACGTCCACGCCCACGGCACGCCCTTCGGACCGGCCGTGCGGCAGGGCGTGATGTGCGAGCCACCGCGAGGTGTGCCCGAGCTGCCGCCCGTGCTGCACGCGGCGCAGGAGCTGGGGGTCGACCTGTTCGCCATCGTCGAGCAGGACATGTACCCCTGCCCCGCGGACCAGCCCTTCCCCATCGCCGACCGCACGCGCCGCTTCCTGCGCTCCTGCGGAGCCTGACCGGCCTGACACCTGCGTCCGTACACCGCTCACCACCGTGCCCGGCGCCGTTGTCACTGTTCACTGTTGTCACGTTGTCACCGCTGTCACCGCTGTCACCGTTGTCGCCGTCGACCCAAGGACTGACCTGACATGAAGCTCGGCCTCATCGGCACCGGACGCATCGGGGCCTTCCACGCGGCGACTCTCAGGTCTCTCGCGGGGGTGGACCGCGTCACGGTCGCCGACGTGGACGCCGGCCGCGCGCAGACGCTGGCCGCCTCGCTGGAGGTGGAGGCCGCGGGCTCTCTCGAGGAGCTGTACGCCGAGGGGCTGGACGGTGTGGTCATCACCGCCGCCACGAGCGCCCACGCGACGCTGATCCACCAGGCCCTCGACCACGGTGTGCCGGTGTTCTGCGAGAAACCCGTCGCGCCGGACGTGCCGGGCACCGTCGCCGTCGTCGAGCGGGCCGAGTCCGGCACCGTTCCCGTGCAGATCGGTTTCCAGCGCCGCTTCGACGCCGGCTACCGGGCCGCCCGACAGGCGCTGCGGGCGGGCGAGTTGGGCTGGGTGCACACGCTGCGGGCCTGCACCAGCGACATGGCGCCGCCCCCCGCCTCCTACATTCCCACCTCCGGCGGCCTGTTCCGGGACTGCGGCATCCACGACTTCGACATCCTGCGCTGGGTCACGGGCCGCGAGGTCGTCTCCGTCTTCGCGGCGGGCGCCAACAGGGGCGAGGACTTCTTCGCCGCGGGCGACGACGTGGACACCAGCGCGGCGCTGCTCCGCTTCGACGACGACACCCTCGCCACCGTCACCGCCACCCGCTACAACGGTGCGGGCTACGACGTCCGCCTGGAGGTGTGCGGTTCGCGGGACACCCGGATCGTCGGCCTCGACGACCGCGCCCCGCTGCCCACCGCCGAGCCGGGTCTGCCCGGACCGCATCCGGCGGGTCCGGGGGCAGGGCCGGGATCGGACCCGGCGGGGGCGGTC
>NZ_JASKYT010000530.1:0-3597 GCF_041028275.1 Streptomyces sp. PU-14G | reverse complement strand
GTGYCSGCCTCCGCCTCCGCGCCCGACGGCTCGGAGGCCGACACCGCGCAGATCCCGCAGGTGTCCGACCGGAACGAGCCCTCCGCCGCGGAGCCGGACGCCGAGGACACGGCACAGCTGCCGCGTCCCGCGGTGGCGCCTTCCGCCGAGGACGAGACGACGGTGCTGCCCAAGGTCTCCGAGGACGAGACGACGGTTCTGCCCAAGGTCTCCGAGGACGAGACGACCGTGCTGCCCAAGGTCTCCGAGGACGCGGGGGAGGACCGTACGCGGGAACTCCCCCAGGTCGAGGAGAACGGCCGCCCGCGCCCCTCCTGGGCGGAGGACATCCCCATGGACGACGCCCCCACGCTGGCGGACAAGCTCCTCGGTCCGCACGACGACCAGGACGACCAGGAAGAGGACGGCGACCAGCGCCGCCGATGACACTCCTGCCGGCTCCCGTGGCGCGCTGATCCCGGACGCGTCCGGACAGCGCTCCCGCAGCGCTGCGCTGATCCCGGACACCGTCCGGCCAGCGCAGCGCTGCGGGAGCCGGCGGAACCACCCCGCAGCGTGACGCTGGACGGTGTCCCGGGTGTCACAGGCATCCGGGACAATGGCTCGTATGGCGGTGTGGGACGACCTGGTGGGGCAGGACAGGGCGGTGGGGCAGCTGACGGCTGCCGCACGGGACGCCGACGCGTACGTGACGGCGGAGGCCGCGGAAGGCGGGTCGGCCAACCTCTCCGGTTCCGCGATGACCCACGCCTGGCTCTTCACAGGACCGCCGGGAGCGGGCCGCTCCCAGGCGGCTCGCGCGTTCGCGGGGGCGCTCCAGTGCGTCAGCCCGGACAGGGCGCTGGGCGGCAGCCCGGGGTGCGGTTTCTGCGAGGGCTGCCACACGACGATGGTCGGCACCCACGCGGACGTGACCGTCGTCCGTACGGACCTGCTGTCCATCGGCGTGAAGGAGACCCGTGCGCTGGTGCGGGAGGCCCAGATGTCGCCGGCGGGCGGACGCTGGCAGGTGATCGTCCTGGAGGACGCCGACCGCCTCACCGAGGGCGCGGGCAACGTCCTGCTGAAGGCCGTCGAGGAGCCCGCGCCGCGCACGGTGTGGCTGCTGTGCGCGCCGTCGACCGAGGACGTGCTGCCGACGATCCGGTCCCGCTGCCGTCACCTGGCGCTGCGCACACCCCCGGTGGACGCGGTCGCGGACCTGCTGATGCGGCGGGACGGCATCGACCCGGACATGGCCAGGTTCGCCGCACGGGCCACGCAGGGCCATATCGACCGCGCGCTGCGGCTGGCCACGGACGAGCGGGCCCGCGCCCGACGCCAGGCGGTGCTGAAGCTGCCGGCCCGCGTCGACGACGTGGGCAGCGCGCTGCGGGCCGCGCAGGAGCTGCTCGACGCCGCCGCCGAGGACGCCAAGCAGGTGGCCGAGGAGCTGGACGCCAAGGAGACGGAGGAACTGCGCACCGCACTCGGCGCCGCGGAGGGCAAGCGGCTGCCGCGCGGCACGGCGGGGGCGATGAAGGAGCTGGAGGACAAGCAGAAGCGGCGTGCGACCCGCACCCAGCGCGACTCCCTCGATGTGGCGCTCTCGGACCTGACGGCCTTCTACCGGGACGTGCTGGCCCGCCAGTTGGGCTCCTCGGTCGCCCTCGCACACGACGATCCGTCCGCGCCCGTCGACCGGCTCGTCACCACGTCGCGCCCCGAGCAGACGCTGCGCCGTATCGATGCGGTGATGGAGTGCCGCCGGGCACTGGACCGCAACGTGGCTCCACTGCTGGCGGTCGAGGCGATGGCGATGGCACTGCGAGCGGGCTGACGGCGTCAGGGCCGGCGCGTCAGCCCCTTGGTGCGCCAGGGGCTGACGCGCCAGGTGGGCCCGGCGGGCGGACGGGGCGACGCCACAGTGGGTAGGCTCGCGTGGACGTGCCGCGAGCGGAGGGATGCCCGATGAGTCAGCAGCCACCCGGCCCCCGAGCCCGTTCTGCGCCGGGGCCCCGCCGTGTGGCCGCGGCCGTCCTGGCGGTGACGGCTCTGGTGCTGTCCGGCTGCTCGTCTAAGGGCGGCTCCGACAGCCCGGGCTCGGACCCCTCAGCGGGCGGCACGCACGCGGGCGCCGACGCCCCGCCGCTCAAGCCGCTCTCGGCGCGGATCCCCGAGAACCTGCGCCCGTACTACGAACAGAAGCTGTCGTGGCGCAACTGCGGTATCGAAGGCTTCGAGTGCGCGTCGCTGCGGGTGCCGCTGGACTACGACGAACCCGGGGACGGCCCCGACGACACCGGGCACAGCGTGCGGCTGGCCGTCACCCGGTCGAAGCCGCAGGGCGGCGGAGGCCGGCCGAAGGGCGGGTCGCTGCACGTCAACCCGGGCGGCCCGGGCGGCTCGGCGATCGACTACGTGCAGCAGGCGGCGGGCCTCGCGTACCCGCCGAAGGTCCGCGAGCACTACACGCTGGTCGGCATGGACCCGCGTGGCGTCGGCCACAGCGAGCCCGTCGAATGCCTGAGCGACAAGCAGATGGACTCCTACACGCGCGTCGACCAGACCCCGGACTCCGAGAAGGAGACGGACGCGCTCACCGCCGCGTACGAGCGCTTCGCCAAGGGCTGCGAGAAGCGCTCGGGCAAGCTGCTGGGCCATGTCTCGACGACGGAAGCCGCCCGTGACATGGACGTCCTGCGCGGCGTACTCGGCGACAAGAAGCTCAACTACGTCGGAGCCTCCTACGGCACCTACCTGGGCGCCACGTACGCGGGCCTGTTCCCGAAGCGCTCCGGCCGCATGGTGCTGGACGGCGCCATGGACCCCTCCCTGTCGGCGCGCCGGGTCAACAAGGAACAGACCGCCGGCTTCGAGACGGCGTTCAAGGCGTTCGCCAAGGACTGCGTCGGCCAGTCCGACTGCCCCCTGGGCACCGGCAGCGTCAGCGAGGCGGGCGAAGCGCTGGGCGACTTCTTCGAAAAGGTGGACAGCAAGCCCCTGAAGACCGGCTCCTCGCGTCCCCTGACCGAGTCCCTGGCCACCACGGGTGTGATCCGCGCCATGTACGACGAGGGCTCCTGGCCCCAGCTGCGCGAGGCACTGGCGGCCGGCAAGAAGGGCGACGGAGCACCGCTCCTCGCCCTCTCCGACGACTACTACGAGCGCGGCCCCGACGGCGAGTACAGCAACATCATGTACGCCAACCCGGCCGTCAACTGCCTCGACGCACCCCCCGCCTTCTCCGACGCCGCCGCGGCCCGCAAGGCGGTCCCCTCCTTCGAGAAGGCCAGCCCCGTCTTCGGCCGCAACTTCGCCTGGGCGGCGCTGAACTGCGCGGAGTGGCCTGTGAAGCCCACGGGTGAACCCCACCGGATCGCCGCCAAGGGCGCCGACCCGATCGTCGTCGTCGGCACCACCCGCGACCCGGCCACCCCCTACCGCTGGGCGCAGGGCCTCGCGGGCCAGCTCTCCTCGGCCCGCCTGGTCACCTACGAGGGCGACGGCCACACCGCCTACCTGCGCGGCAGCGACTGCGTCGACTCCGCCGTCACCTCCTACCTCGTCCAGGGCAAACCCCCCAAGGACGGCACCACCTGCCACTGACCCCGGCCC
>NZ_JASKYT010000053.1:0-28965 GCF_041028275.1 Streptomyces sp. PU-14G | reverse complement strand
CCGCCAGCGTTCGTCCTGAGCCAGGATCAAACTCTCCGTGAATGCTTCAATCATCCACAGGAAGAGCGGAACAGGCCGGAGGAATAATCCAACCCGTCCACAGCGTCCTCGCTGTTGTGTATTTCAAAGGAACCTCAACCCGCCGGAACAACCCGGCAGGTCGGGGTATCAACATATCTGGCGTTGACTTTTGGCACGCTGTTGAGTTCTCAAGGAACGGACGCTTCCTTCGAAACGAATCGGTCCTGACGATGCAGTACCGGTTTCTCCGGACGTTTGCCCTTTCGGTGTTTCCAACCTTACCAGAATCTTTCCGGCTCGTTTTCCGGGCCGTTTTCCGATTCCGGGGTACCGGTCTCCCTGCGGCCGTAGGCGGCCCCGGGTTCCCGGTGCGGTGGAGCCGTAAACGTACTGGAGCGGAGCGCCCGGAGGCAAATCGAGGGCGCCCCGCTCCCGTCGGGGCTCCTGCGGAGCCCCGACGAAGGGTCAGACCTCGACGACCACGGGCAGGATCATCGGGCGCCGGCGGTAGCTGTCCGAGACCCACTTGCCCACCGTGCGGCGCACCAACTGCTGGAGCTGGTGGGTCTCCGCGATGCCGTCCTGGGCGGACTTGGCGAGGGCTTCGTCGATCTTCGGCATGACGGCGGCGAAGTCGGTGTCGTCGATTCCGGAGCCCCGGGACTGGATGTGGGGGCCGCCCACGATCTTCCCTGTGGTGCTGTCGACCACGATGAAGATCGAGATGATGCCTTCGTCCCCGAGGATGCGGCGGTCCTTGAGGGAGGACTCGGTGACGTCGCCGACCGAGAGGCCGTCGACGTACACGTATCCGGCCTGGACCTTGCCGGTGATCTTGGCCTTGCCGTCGACCAGGTCGACGACGACGCCGTCCTCGGCGATCACGATGCGGTCCTGGGGGACGCCGGTGGCCGCGCCCAGTTCGGCGCTGGCGCGCAGGTGCCGCCACTCGCCGTGGACCGGCATCAGGTTGCGGGGCCGGCAGATGTTGTAGAAGTACAGCAGCTCGCCCGCGGAGGCGTGGCCCGAGACGTGCACCTTGGCGTTGCCCTTGTGGACGACGTTGGCGCCCCAGCGGGTGAGGCCGTTGATGACGCGGTAGACGGCGTTCTCGTTGCCCGGGATGAGGGACGACGCGAGGATCACCGTGTCGCCCTGGACGATGCGGATCTGGTGATCGCGGTTGGCCATCCGGGAGAGGGCCGCCATGGGCTCGCCCTGGGAGCCGGTGCAGACCAGCACGACCTCGTCGTCTGGCAGGTCGTCGAGCGTCTTGACGTCCACGACGAGTCCGGCGGGGACGTTGAGATAGCCCAGGTCGCGGGCGATGCCCATGTTGCGGACCATGGAGCGGCCCACGAAGGCGACGCGGCGGCCGTGTTCGTGTGCGGCGTCCAGGATCTGCTGGATGCGGTGTACGTGGCTGGCGAAGCTCGCCACGATGATGCGCTTCTGTGCGCTGGAGAAGACCTGGCGCAGCACCGAGGAGATCTCGCGCTCGGGCGGCACGAAGCCGGGGACCTCGGCGTTGGTGGAGTCGCTCAGCAGCAGGTCGATGCCCTCCTCGCCGAGGCGGGCGAAGGCGCGCAGGTCGGTGAGGCGGCCGTCCAGCGGGAGCTGGTCCATCTTGAAGTCGCCGGTGTGGACGACCATGCCCGCCGGGGTGCGGACGGCGACCGCGAGGGCGTCGGGAATGGAGTGGTTGACGGCGAGGAACTCGCAGTCGAACGGGCCGATGCGTTCGCGGTGGCCTTCCTCCACTTCCAGCGTGTACGGCCGGATGCGGTGCTCCTGGAGCTTGGCCTCAATGAGCGCGAGGGTGAGCTTGGAGCCGATCAGCGGGATGTCCGGCTTCTCGCGGAGGAGGTAGGGGACACCGCCGATGTGGTCCTCGTGCCCGTGGGTGAGGACGATGCCGTCGATGTCGTCGAGGCGGTCCCTGATCGTGGTGAAGTCGGGAAGGATCAGGTCGATGCCGGGCTGCTCCTCCTCGGGGAAGAGGACGCCGCAGTCGACGATCAGGAGTCTGCCGCCGTATTCGAAGACGGTCATGTTGCGGCCGATCTCGCCGAGACCACCCAGGGGGGTGACGCGGAGGCCGCCCTTGGGGAGCTGAGGAGGCGGACCGAGCTCAGGATGCGGATGACTCAAAAGACTCTCCTTACCACGCGCGCCACGCACCCGCCTGGGTACGTGGCGCGCGGTATTCATGATGCGTACGGGCACGCGCAGGGCGTGCGTACGTGACGTGCGTGTTCCGTTGGGTCGTGCACTGTGCCGGTGTCCGGCGGTATGCAGTTGTGGGAAGTCTGAGGACTACAGGTGTACCCCGCCGTGGGCGAGATCGTGCGTGAGCTGGTCCAGCTCCTCGGGCGCGAGTTCGACCAGCGGGAGGCGCAGCGGTCCGGCCGGATGGCCGAGCCGGGCGAGCGCGGCCTTGGTGGTGATGACGCCCTGGGTGCGGAACATGCCGGTGAAGACCGGCAGCAGCTTCTGGTGGATCTCGGTGGCCTTGGCGACGTCGCCGCTCAGGTGCGCCTCGAGCAGTGCGCGCAGTTCCTGGGTGACGACGTGGCCGACGACGGAGACGAAACCGACGGCGCCGACGGACAGCAGCGGGAGGTTGAGCATGTCGTCGCCGCTGTACCAGGCGAGGCCGCTGGTGGCGATGGCCCAGCTGGCGCGGCCGAGGTCACCCTTGGCGTCCTTGTTGGCGACGATGCGGGGGTGCTCGGCGAGCCGGACGATCGTCTCGGTGTTGATCGGGACACCGCTGCGGCCGGGGATGTCGTAGAGCATCACCGGCAGCTCCGTGGCGTCGGCGATGGCGGTGAAGTGCCGGTACAGGCCCTCCTGCGGGGGCTTGCTGTAGTAGGGCGTCACCGCGAGGAGCCCGTGGGCACCGGCCTTCTCGGCGGCGCCGGCCAGCTCGATGCTGTGGGCCGTGTCGTTCGTGCCGGCTCCCGCGACCACGTGGGCACGGTCGCCCACGGCCTCCACGACCGCCTTGACGAGCTGGGCTTTCTCCGCATCGGAAGTGGTCGGGGACTCTCCGGTGGTGCCGTTGACGACGAGACCGTCGTTGCCTGCTTCCACCAGATGGGCAGCGAGCTGCTGCGCGCCGTCGAGGTCGAGCGCACCGTCCGCGGTGAACGGCGTGACCATCGCGGTCAGGACCCGCCCGAAGGGCGTCTGCGGTGTGGAGGTCGGAGCCATGGGCTCCACGCTACTCGCAGCGGACCCCGCGGCGCCGCCTCGGGGCGTCCGTTGCGGTGGGGAAGAGGGCCCCGGCACTGCCTGCTCGGGGGTTCAGGCAGTGCCGGGACCGCACAATCACCCTAGATGAACATCTCGAACCGCCGCAATACGGACACCTCCTCCGGGGCTCCGACCGGAGGGCAGGAAGCGCAGCCGGGTGACCGTCCGTGGGCGGCCCCTGCCGGTGGGCGGCGGAGCGGTCCGCTCAGGGGGCGACGCGTCCGTTGGCGTTGAAGGCGGCGTGGGTCAGCGGCATCAGCTTCGACCACTGCTCCTCCATCGCCTCCCCCACCATCTCGATCTCCCGCTGCGGGAAGCTGGGCACCTTGGCCTGTTCGTGCTGGGTGCGCAGCCCGAGGAAGTGCATCAGCGAGCGCGCGTTGCACGTCGCGTACATGGACGAGTAGAGGCCGACGGGCAGGACGGCGCGGGCGACCTCGCGGGCGACACCGGCCTCCAGCATCTCCAGATACGTCTCATAGGCCGTGCGGTACACGCCCGCCATGGCGCGGCCCGTCAGCGCGTGCTGCTCGGCCGTGCCCTCGACGAACTCGTACTTGCCAGGGCGGCCCTGCTGGACGAGCTTGCGGGAGGCGCCTGGCACGTAGAAGACGGGCTGGAGCTGCCGATAGCGGCCCGACTCCTCGTTGTAGGACCAGCCGACGCGGTGGCGGTGGAACTCGCGGAAGACGAAGAGGGGGGCGCTGATGAAGAAGGTCATCGAGTTGTGCTCGAAGGGGCTGCCGTGCCGGTCGCGCATCAGGAAGTTGATCAGACCCTTGGAGCGTTCCGGGTCCTTGTTCAGCTCATCCAGGGACTGCTCCCCCGCGGTGGAGACCCGGGCGGCCCACAGCACGTCGGTGTCGGCGGCGCTGTGCTTGACCAGCTCGACCGTCATGTCGCTGCGGAAACTCGGGGCGAGCGGGGCGGAGGTGTCGGTCACCTGCGGGGTCCTTCCACGTACGTCTTCCAGGGGCGGGAACAGCCTACGGGGAGGCTCCGACAGCCTCGGCTGCCCCGGGCCGATAGCCCGTTTTGGCGACCCTTAACCGGACAAACGAGACTCGGGACCAAGAAACGGCACCCCCAGTGACATTCCTTCGCCCCGCGATTGATATTTTTCACATGGGTCCGGCGGCAGCGGGCACTCGGAAGCCGCCCCGGACGTTGTCCCCGTACCAGCGACCAACCACCCAGAACGATCACGCAGGAGCGCCCCGTCATGTCCCGCCGCGGAGAGACAGTCCCGTTCGCCTTCATAGCCCAGGCTGACCGGTTCCGCAGCAATGTCACCCCGCCGCCCCGTGCCCGCCGCAGCTTCCGCCAGGTCGCAGGCAGCGCCCTGGTCGGAGTGACGATCGTCGCCGGTCTCGTGGGCTCCGTCCTGCTCGGCGGACCCGCGCTCACCGACAACCAGGTCCCCGCCCGGGACCACCCGGCGGCGGCCGAAGGCCGCTGACCTCTCACGGCCACCCCTGGGAACGGCACCCGGGGGTGGCCGCTTGCGCCTGCCCTCGCTAATGTCACCGCTCACACCGCCGCGCCCGCCCGCGGCGGCAGCCAGCCGTGGGACGGCCCCGGGCCGCCCCCTGTCGTGAGCGAGCGAGGACCCTGCCGTGCCCCTGCCCTTTGTGACGGCCGACCGTGAGGACCGCGTCCAGGCGGCGCAGGCGGTGACGCTCGCCGAGGCCGACCGCGACCTGTGGCGGCGGCCCTACCGCCCGGGCCCGTGGCGGGTGGGCGGTGGAGCGCTGCTCCTCCTGCTCGCTTCGTACGTGCTCTTCTCGGCCCTGATCATCGCGCTGGCCGGTTCCCTGCCCAGCGCGGCGGTCTGCGCGGGCTGCGGCGTGCTGGTGATCGTGCTGGCCGTGCGGCTGCTGCGGGCGGGCGTGTGGGTCAGTTCGCACGGTCTGCGCCAGGCGGGGCTCTTGCGTACGACGACCCTGCCCTGGGCCGAGGTGGGGGTGGTGCGCACGGTGCAGCGGCCTGTCAGATGGCTGGGGATGCCGCGGACGGTGCAGGGCCAGGCACTGGTGCTCTACCCGCGGGCGCGCGCCGGCGCCGGGGGCGCGACGTCGGACGCCGAGGACCGCCGGATACTGCTGACCGACCACAACGCCGACTTCCTCCCGCGCCGCCCCGGCTTCGAGCGGGCCGCGGACGTCATAGAGAGCTGGGCGGCGGAGTCCTGCGGCTGACGCGGCGGCGCGGCGATCTGTCAGCCGCGGGGTTCGGCCTCGTGCAGGGTGATGGCGTGCTGCATGGCTTTCCTGGCCCTCGGGGTGTCGCGGGCGTCGTGGTAGGCGACGGCCAGCCGGAACCACGAGCGCCAGTCCCCCGGGTGCTCTTCCGTCTCGGCTTGGCGGCGGGCGAAGACCGCGTCGGCGGAGGCCCGGTCGATGCGCCCTGACGGTGTGCGCTCCAGCTCGTCGACCGGGAGTCCGCCCTCGGCCTCGAGCTCCCGCGCGAGCCGTCCGGCGCGGCGGGCGAAGCGCGTGGTGTGCCACAGGAACCACGCGCCGATGAACGGCAGTACGAGCACCGCGACGCCGAAGGGCACGGTGACGGCGGTGCCCTGCTCGATCAGGAGCACGCCCCGGCTGCCGACCAGGACGAAGTAGACGACCAGGACGGCGGCCAGCAGAAAGTAGGTGAGCTTCGCGCGCACGGTGCCGTACCCCGTCAGTCCAGGTCGAGGAAGTGTTCGAGCCCGAAGGTCAGCCCCGGGTTGGCGGGCACCTTGCGGACCCCCAGCAGGACGCCGGGCATGAATGAGCTCCGGTGCAGGGAGTCGTGGCGGATGGTGAGCGTCTCCGCCTCGTCCCCGAAGAGGACCTCCTGGTGGGCGACCAGACCGCGCAGCCGTACCGCGTGCACCGGCACGCCGTCGACGTCGGCGCCGCGAGCACCGTCCAGCGACTGCGTGGTGGCGTCGGGCTGAGCCGGCAGCCCCGCGCTCTCACGGGCCTGCCCGATCAGCTGCGCGGTGCGCACGGCCGTGCCGCTGGGCGCGTCGGCCTTGCCAGGGTGGTGCAGCTCGACGACCTCGACCGACTCGAAGAAGCGGGCGGCCTGCTGGGCGAAGCGCATCGTCAGCACGGCCCCGATGCCGAAGTTCGGGGCGATGAGGACGCCGGTGCCGGGCGAGTCGGCCAGCTGGGCGCGCACCGCCGTCAGCCGCTCGTCCGTCCACCCCGTGGTGCCGACGACGGCGTGGATGCCATGGGCCAGGCAGTACTCCAGGTTTCCCATGACGGCGTCCGGACGGGTGAGGTCGACGGCCACCTGCGTGCCCGCCTCGGTGAGCGCGCTGCGCGCGTCCCCGCTGCCCAGGGCCGCCACCAGCTCCATGTCGTCGGCGCCCTCGACCGCTCGCACGGCCTCGGAGCCCATCCGGCCGCCTGCGCCGAGGACGGCTACGCGCAGCTTGCTCATTGTGCTCGTTCCTTTACGTGGTGGGTGGGAGAGGTGGGGCGGGCGTCAGGCGACGGTCTCGTGCAGCCGGGCGGCCTGACGGTCGGTGAGCTGCCCGATGACCGACAGCGAGGGGCGCCGGCTCAGCACGTCGCGGGCGACCTCGCGGACGTCGTCGGGCGTGACGGCGTCGATCTTGCCGAGCATGCCGTCCACGGACATCTGCTCGCCCCAGCACAGCTCGCTCTTGCCCAGGCGGTGCATCAGCGCGCCGGTGTCCTCCAGGCCGAGCACCGTGGAGCCCGACAGCTGTCCGATGGCGCGCCGCACCTCGTCGTCGGTCAACCCGTCTCGCGCGACCTGGTCGAGCTCGTCGCGGCAGATCTTCAGCACGTCGGACACCTGTCCGGGACGGCAGCCCGCGTAGACGCCGAACAGGCCGCAGTCCGCGTAGCCGGACGTGTAGGCGTAGGTGCTGTAGGCCAGGCCGCGCTTCTCGCGGATCTCCTGGAAGAGCCGGGAGCTCATGCCTCCGCCCAGCGCGGTGCTCAGCACCGCGAGGGGCCAGCGGCGCTCGTCGTGCCGCGAGACGCCGGGCAGCCCGAGCACCACGTGGGCCTGCTCGGTGGCCCGGTCCACGAAGTCGACCCGCCCGCCGGTGCGCAGGGCGCGGCTGCCCGAGCGGGGCCCGACCGGCTGCTCGCCCTGCGTGCGGGCGAGCGCGCCCGCACGGTCGAACGCGGCGCGCACCTGCTTGACGACCTGCGCGTGGTCGAGGTTGCCCGCCGCCGCGACGACCAGCCGCGTCGGGTCGTAGTGCTTCTTGTAGAAGCGGGCCACCTGGTCGCGGGTCAGCGCGTTGACGGTCTCCACGGTGCCCAGCACGGGGCGCCCCAGCGGGGTGTCGCCGAACATGGCGTGTGCGAACAGGTCGTGGACGCAGTCCCCGGCGTCGTCCTCCGTCATGGCGATCTCTTCGAGGATCACGCCACGCTCCGCCTCGACCTCGGCGGGGTCGATGACGGAGGAGGTCAGCATGTCGGAGAGGACGTCGACGGCCAGCGGCAGATCGGCGTCCAGGACCCGCGCGTAGTAGCAGGTGAACTCCTTCGTGGTGAAGGCGTTCATCTCGCCGCCCACCGCGTCCAGTGCCGCGGAGATCTCCAGCGCGCTGCGCCGCCCGGTGCCCTTGAAGAGCAGGTGCTCCAGGTAGTGCGTGGCGCCACCCAGCGCCGGGGTCTCGTCGCGGGAGCCGACGTGCGCCCAGATGCCGAGCGTGACGGAGCGCACGGTCGGCACGGACTCGGTGATCACGCGGAGCCCGCCGGGCAGCACGGTCTTGCGGACGGTGCCCGCGCCGTTCTCGCCCTTTATCAGAGTGGTGGTACGGGCGACGGCCCGCCCTGCCGGTGAGGCGGGGCGGGCCGTCGTACGGGACGCATGGGTCACTTCGCGGTCTCGTCCTCGCTCGCGGCGGAGCCGCCCTCGGACTTCTCCGCGCCCCCCGCGGCGGAGCCGCTGTCGGACTCTTCCTCGTCCAGGACGGGGATGAGGGAGAGCTTGCCGCGCTGGTCGATCTCGGCGATCTCCACCTGGACCTTCTGGCCGACGCCGAGGACGTCCTCGACGTTCTCCACGCGCTTGCCGCCGGCCAGCTTGCGGATCTGCGAGATGTGCAGCAGACCGTCCTTGCCGGGCAGCAGCGAGACGAAGGCACCGAAGGTGGTCGTCTTGACGACCGTGCCCAGGTAGCGCTCGCCGACCTCGGGCATCGTCGGGTTGGCGATGCCGTTGATGGTGGAGCGCGCCGCCTCGGCGGCCGGGCCGTCGGCGGCACCGATGTAGATGGTGCCGTCGTCCTCGATGGTGATGTCGGCGCCAGTGTCCTCCTGGATCTGGTTGATCATCTTGCCCTTCGGGCCGATGACCTCGCCGATCTTGTCCACCGGGATCTTGACGGTGATGATCCGCGGCGCGTTCGGGGACATCTCGTCCGGGACGTCGATGGCCTCGTTCATCACGTCGAGGATGTGCAGCCGCGCGTCGCGGGCCTGCTTGAGGGCCGCGGCCAGCACGGACGCCGGGATGCCGTCCAGCTTGGTGTCGAGCTGCAGCGCGGTGACGAACTGCTTGGTGCCGGCGACCTTGAAGTCCATGTCGCCGAAGGCGTCCTCGGCACCGAGGATGTCGGTCAGCGTCACGTAGTGGGTCTCGCCCTCGATCTCCTGGGAGATCAGGCCCATGGCGATACCGGCGACCGGCGCCTTGAGCGGCACGCCGGCGTTCAGCAGCGACATGGTGGAGGCGCAGACCGAGCCCATGGACGTCGACCCGTTGGAACCCAGCGCCTCGGACACCTGGCGGATCGCGTACGGGAACTCCTCGCGCGTCGGCAGCACCGGCACCAGCGCACGCTCGGCGAGCGCGCCGTGGCCGATCTCGCGGCGCTTCGGCGAGCCGACGCGGCCCGTCTCACCGGTGGAGTAGGGCGGGAAGTTGTAGTTGTGCATGTAGCGCTTGCGGGTCACCGGCGAGAGGGTGTCCAGCTGCTGCTCCATGCGGAGCATGTTCAGCGTGGTGACGCCCAGGATCTGGGTCTCGCCGCGCTCGAAAAGCGCCGAGCCGTGCACCCGCGGGATGGCCTCGACCTCGGCGGCCAGGGTGCGGATGTCGGTGACACCGCGGCCGTCGATGCGCGTCTTCTCCTTGATGACGCGCTCGCGCACCAGGGTCTTGGTCAGCGCCCGGTAGGCGGCCGAGATCTCCTTCTCGCGGCCCTCGAACTGCGGGAGCAGCTTCTCCGCGGCGACCGCCTTGACGCGGTCCAGCTCGCTCTCGCGCTCCTGCTTGCCGCCGATGGTCAGCGCCTGGGCCAGCTCGTCGCGGACGGCGGCGGTCAGCGCCTCCAGGACGTCTTCCTGGTAGTCCAGGAAGATCGGGAACTCGCCGGTCGGCTTGGCGGCCTTCGCGGCGAGGTCGGCCTGGGCGCGGCACAGCACCTTGATGAAGGGCTTGGCGGCCTCGAGACCCGCGGCCACGACCTCCTCGGTCGGCGCCTCGGCGCCGCCCTTGACCAGCTCGATGGTCTTCTCGGTGGCCTCGGCCTCGACCATCATCACCGCGACGTCGCCGTCGGGCAGCACACGGCCGGCGACGACCATGTCGAAGACGGCCTCCTCCAGCTCGGAGTGGGTCGGGAAGGCCACCCACTGGCCGCGGATCAGCGCGACGCGGGTGCCGCCGATCGGTCCGGAGAAGGGCAGCCCCGCCAGCTGCGTGGAGCAGGAGGCGGCGTTGATGGCGACCACGTCGTAGGCGTGGTCGGGGTTGAGCGCCATGACCGTCTCGACGATCTGGATCTCGTTGCGCAGGCCCTTCTTGAAGGAGGGGCGCAGCGGGCGGTCGATCAGCCGGCAGGTGAGGATGGCGTCCTCGGAGGGCCGGCCCTCACGGCGGAAGAAGGAGCCGGGGATCTTACCGGCCGAGTACATCCGCTCCTCGACGTCGACCGTCAGGGGGAAGAAGTCCAGCTGGTCCTTGGGCTGCTTCGAGGCCGTGGTGGCCGACAGCACCATGGTGTCGTCGTCCAGGTAGGCGACGGCGGAACCCGCGGCCTGCTTGGCCAGGCGGCCCGTCTCGAAGCGGATGGTGCGGGTGCCGAATGCGCCGTTGTCGATCACGGCTTCGGCGTAGTGGGTCTCGTTCTCCACCAGGAATATCTCCTCGTCGTCGTCCGCTGCACGTCGCGGCGGACCGTGTGCTCGACGGAGCGCTCCCGGTGCGGGCCGGTCTTCGATCGAAGCTCCCGGAGCCGCCGTGGATCTCCACGGGTCCGGGGGCCACTACCGAGGACCGGCGTCGGGGTGCGCTCCTGCCTCGTACTGTCTCGTACTGTCGTTGTGCGATGTCTCGCGTGAACAAGACTACAAAGCTTCGCCGTCCCGTGAGAGACGGCTGTGCTCCGCATACGTCGAAGGGAGCGGCCCCCGTACGGGAACCGCTCCCTTGACCAGCTGCTAGCGGGCGCCCGCCGCGCCGCGGCGGATGCCGAGGCGCTCGACCAGCGCACGGAACCGCTGGATGTCCTTCTTGGCCAGGTACTGCAGCAGGCGGCGGCGCTGGCCGACCAGCAGCAGCAGACCACGGCGCGAGTGGTGGTCGTGCTTGTGGGTCTTCAGGTGCTCCGTCAGGTCGCTGATACGACGGGAGAGCAGCGCCACCTGGACCTCGGGGGAGCCGGTGTCACCCTCCTTGGTGGCGAACTCGGAGATGATCTGCTTCTTCGTCGCGGCGTCGAGAGACGACACTCGTACTCCTAGGGGTCGTGGCCGCCGAGCGCCCCTGGTCTGTGTCACAGGGGATTCTTCGATACTCGACAGGCCGGTACAGGGTACCAGTGGCTAGCTGGTGAGACTCCGGGCGGCCGAGTAGACGTCCATCACCGCCAGGCACAGCGGCACCAGCGTGAGCAGGACGAAGGTCTCCAGGATCTCCACGAACCGCCCCCAGAAGGGGGTCACGCCCTTGCTCGGGACGGTCAGGCCGATGGCGATCACCAGCACCGCGCCCACGGCCAGCGCGGCGCTCAGCCACACGGTGCGCAGGGCGTCGCCGCCCGCGGGGAAGTCACCCGCCAGGCCCACGCCCAGCAGCACCAGCGCGGCGAGACCCGCCACCAGCGAGCTGGCGACCTGCGAGGTGTAGCGGAAGAGCCGGGCCCGCAGCAGCATCGCGATGCCCGTCGCCAGGACGAGCAGCTGACCCCACCCCGAGTCGGAGAAGCCGAGCACGGCGCAGGAGACGGTGACGACGGCCGCGCAGCCACCGACCAGGCCGACCAGCAGCTCGTGGCCGCGCCGCGCCTGGGCCGCGATGCGCTCGGCGTCGATCGGGCCCTGGGTCTGCGGCGCCGCGTCCGGGTCGGCGTCGTAGTCGCTCATCTCGGTGCGGGTCGTCTCGTACCCGATGGGCAGGCGCGCGAAGCGGGTCGAGAGGCCCGGCAGGAACGCCAGCACGCCGACGGCCACCGGGGCGCAGATGGCGGCGGTCTCCACCGGACGGATGTCGGTCACGATCGCGATGAAGGTGATCACGGTGCCGAGGGTCGCGGTGAAGGCGGCGGCCACGAACGGCCCGTCACCGTTGGGCGTCAGTGCGACCAGGACGGCGGCTGCCAGCAGGACGCTCACGCAGCCGAGCAGGAACTGCAGCCTGCCCACCCCGTGCCCCGCGTCCAGGGGCAGCAGGCCGCTGCCTGCCACCATCAGGTGCGGCATCGCACCGAGACCCAGCGTGACGGCGGTGGGCCGGTCGTCGTAGACCCGGGCCCGTACGGCGGACAGCGCCAGCAGCAGCACACCGGCGACGGCCGCGAGGACGCCCGCGAGGCCGTGCATGTCGTGGCCCACCGGGTCGGAGAACCACAGCACCACCGCCGTCAGCGCCAGCAGCACGCCGCCGCCGATCAGGCCTGCCGCGCGCATCATGCCGTCGCCCCACAGCTTGCGGTCCTTGGTGACCGCGGAGGCGACGGCGTCGGAGACGTCGTCGAAGACGGCGGGCGGCAGCGACTCGGCGAACGGACGCAGGCTGAGGACCTCGCCGTCGAGGATGCGCTGAGCCGTCAGCGAGCGGGAGCTGTCCAGCACGGTGCCGTCGCGGCGCACCAGGTGGTACCCGACGGGGGCGCCCTCGGCCGGGCTCTGCCCCGAGAGCCTGAGGATCTCGGGGTAGAGGTCGGCGACCGCGATGTCCTCCGGGAGCGCGACGTCGATCCGGCTGTCGGGCGCGACGATGGTCACCCGGCAGAAGCCGGTGTCCAGGGCTGCTCCGGCTGCCCGCCCGTGCGGGCCGGCCGCTCCTCGAGCACCGCCGGCACCCGGCTGCCCGCCGGGCCCGGTGGCGGCGGCGGAAGCCGTCGTACTCACCTGTGTGTCCCCCTCGAAAGCCTGCTGGGCACCTGCCCGCGCTGCTGAGCACCCGTGTGTGCGGGTGTGTCGGGCTGCGAACGCCTGTGTGAGCGACTGCTGCGGTCGCGGCGGCAGCGCGCGCCACCCTACCGGTCCCGGTCAACTCACTGTGCCATTAGGATCGCCAGGCGCGGAGGGGGGACCATCGCCACGGGGCGCCGCACCGGGAAAGTCCCTTCCGCCACAAGGGACACCAGGGAACGCAAGGGAAATTGGTGCGCGAGTGACCCAGATCGTCGTCAAGCGTCCGCCTCGGGCACTGCCCCCGGAAGTGCCGGGCGAGCAACTGGAGTTGCAGCCGCCGCCGGAGCTGCCGCGCGGCCAGCAGGAGGGCATGTGGCTGCAACTCCTGCCGATGCTCGGCATGGGCGGGTCCAGCGTCTACTTCCTCATGCCCGGCATGAACTCCCACCCGATGATGAAGATCATGGGCGTTCTGATGTTGTTCTCGACGCTCGCCATGGTCATCGCCATGATCGTCAGGATGCGCCGCGGCACCCAGGGCGAGATGGCACAGTCGCGCCGCGACTACCTCAAGTACCTGGCGCAGACGCGCCGCACCGTACGCAAGACGGCACTCAAGCAGCGCGACGCCCAGTTCTACCTGCACCCCGAGCCCGACCAGCTGTGGTCACTGGTGGCCGAGGGCAGCAGGGTGTGGGAGCGGCGCCCCTCCGACGGCGACTTCGGCCAGGTGCGCGTCGGCCTCGGCGCCCAGCAGCTGGCCACACCCCTGGCCGCCCCCGAGACCGCGCCCGTGGACGAACTGGAGCCGCTGACCGTCGGCGCCATGCACCAGTTCCTCAACACCCACGCCACCCTCGAGAACCTGCCCATGGCGGTCTCCCTGCGGGCCTTCTACCACGTGACGCTCAGCGGCGACCCCGACACCCTCTACGGGGCCGCACGCGCCATGCTCTGCTCGCTGGCCGCCCTCCACTCCCCCGAGGAACTCGTGATCGCGGTCGCCGCGGGCCGCGAGTCCTACGCCTCCTGGGACTGGGCCAAGTGGCTGCCGCACGCCCAGGCCAAGGACGCCGCCGACGGCGCGGGCACGCGCCGGCTGATCGTCTCCGACACCCTCCAGCTGGAGGAGCTGCTGGCCGCGCGCCTGGAGGGACGGCCCCGGTTCAACGGCGCCGCCGACCCCGTGCTGGAAGCGCCGCACCTCGTCGTCGTCCTGGACGGGACCGCCGTCCTGCCCAACTCGCTGCTGGCCGCGCCCGAAGGCCTCCAGGGCGTCACCATCGTCGAGATCGTCCCCGGCGACATCGACGTGGCGCGCGGCGGCCTCTCCGTCGTCGTCCAGCCGCGCGCCCTGCGCCTGGAGTCAGGACACGGACTCGTCTACGACGGAACCCCCGACACGCTCTCCTACCCCGCCGCCGAGGCAGTGGCACGGCAGCTCGCACCCCTGCGCGCGGGCTCCGGCGACGACGGCGACGAACCGCTGCTGGCCAAGCTGGAGTTCACCGACCTGCTGAACCTCGGAGACGCCGCCTCCGTCGACGTCTCCCGCACCTGGCGGCCCCGCTCCCAGGCCGAACGGCTCCGCGTGCCCATCGGCGTCGGCGAGGACGGCCAGCCGGTCATGCTGGACCTCAAGGAGGCCGCGCAGGACGGCATGGGCCCGCACGGACTGTGCGTGGGCGCGACCGGCTCGGGAAAGTCCGAACTCCTGCGCACCCTCGTGCTCGGCCTCGCGGTCACCCACTCCTCCGAGACCCTGAACTTCGTCCTCGCGGACTTCAAGGGCGGCGCCACGTTCGCCGGCATGGCACACATGCCGCACGTCGCCGCCGTCATCACCAACCTCGCCGACGACCTCACCCTCGTCGACCGCATGGGCGACTCCATCCGCGGCGAGCTCAACCGGCGCCAGGAGATGCTCCGCGACGCCGGCAACTACGCCAACATCCACGACTACGAGAAGGCACGCGCCGCCGGCGCCCCCCTCTCCCCCATCCCCTCGCTCGTCCTCGTCATCGACGAGTTCAGCGAGCTGCTCACCGCCAAACCCGACTTCATCGACATGTTCATCCAGATCGGCCGCATCGGCCGCTCCCTGGGTGTCCATCTGCTGCTCGCCTCGCAGCGACTCGAAGAGGGCAGGCTGCGCGGCCTGGAGACCTACCTGTCCTACCGCGTCGGCCTGCGCACCTTCTCCGCCGCCGAGTCCCGCGCCGCACTCGGCGTCCCCGACGCCTACCACCTGCCGTCCGTCCCCGGATCCGGCTACCTGAAGTTCGGTACCGACGAGATGACCCGCTTCAAGGCCGCCTACGTCTCCGGCGTCTACCGCGCGGGCAGCGACGGCGAAGCAACCGTCACAGGCCCCGCCGCGGGAAACCGGCGCCCCGTGCTGTTCACCGCCGCCGAGGTACCGGTGCAGCGCCCCGATCCCGGCACCGTCGCCCCCGTGCCCGCCCAGCCGGTCGGCGGCGCCGACGACGACGCACTGGCCGACACCGTCCTCGACGTCGTCGTACGGCGCCTCGAAGGCCAGGGCACACCCGCCCACCAGGTGTGGCTGCCCCCGCTCGACAGCGCCTCCCCCCTCGACGAACTCCTCCCAGGGCTCGCCCCCGTCGAAGGGCGCGGCCTGACCGTCCCCGACTACCCGCGGCTCGGACAGCTCGTCGTCCCCGTCGGTCTCGTCGACAAGCCCTTCGAGCAGCGCCGCGACCCGCTCTACCTCGACTTCTCCGGCGCCGCGGGACACATGCTCGTCGTCGGCGGGCCCCAGTCCGGCAAGTCCACCCTGGTGCGCAGCCTCATCTCGTCCTTCGCGCTCACCCACACCCCCGCAGAGGTGCAGTTCTACGGGCTCGACTTCGGTGGCGGCGGCATGTCCGCGGTCGCCGACCTCCCCCACGTCGGCGGCACCGCCTCCCGCCTCGACCCCGAACGGGTGCGCCGCACCATCGCCGAGGTCTACGGCATCCTCAACCGCCGCGAGGAATACTTCCGCGCCCACAGCATCGACTCCATCGCCACCTACCGCCGGCGCCGCTCCCGCGGCCAGATCACGGACCAGGCGTGGGGTGACGTCTTCCTGGTCATCGACGGCTGGGGCAACTTCCGCAACGACTACGAGGGCCTCACCGACATCGTCGGTGACATCGCAGCCCGAGGCCTGGGCTACGGCATCCACCTGGTCATCACCGCCTCGCGCAACATGGAGGTACGAGCGGCCCTCAAGGACCTGCTGATGAACCGCCTCGAGCTGCGGCTCGGCGACACGATGGACTCCGAGTTCAACCGCAAGGTCGCCGCCAACGTGCCCGCCGGCGTCCCAGGGCGCGGCCAGACCATGGAAGCCCTCCACTTCATGACCGCCGTCCCCCGCATCGACGGCGTCGGCTCCGATGACGACCTCGCCGACGCCAGCGCCGAGATGTGCCGCGCCGTGGTCGCACACTGGCAGGGCGCCCCGGCACCCCAGGTCCGGCTCCTGCCCCGCGAGCTCCCCGCAGCCCGCCTCCCCGGCGGCGGAGACCACCCCGAACGCGGCGTCGCCTTCGCCATCGACGAGAACAACCTGGAACCCGTCTTCGTCGACTTCGAGACCGACCCGTTCTTCCTCGTGTTCGGCGAAAGCGAATCCGGCAAGACAGCGCTGCTGCGGCTCCTCGTCCAACAGATCACCCGGCGCTACTCCGGCGACGAGGCGAAGATCGTCGTCGGCGACTACCGGCGCTCGCTCCTCGGCGCCATCCCCGACACCCACCTGCTCGAATACGCGCCCATGTCCAACACCATGGAGACGCACATGAACGCGCTCCGCGACCTGATGGACCGGCGCGCGCCCTCCCCCGACGTGACACCGCAGCAGCTGCGGGACCGCAGCTGGTGGACCGGGCCGCAGATCTTCATCGTCGTCGACGACTACGAACTCGTGGCCACCTCCAGCGGCAACCCGCTGTCCGTCCTCACCGAACACCTGCCGTTCTCGCGCGACGTCGGCGTACGCTTCCTCATCGCCCGCAGCTCAGCCGGCGCCTCACGCTCCATGTTCGAGTCCTTCATGACCCGCATCAAGGAGCTGGGCGCCCAAGGCGTCGTCCTCTCCGGCGACCCCAGCGAGGGCGACCTCCTCGGCAACGTCCGCCCCCGCCCCATGCCCCCGGGCCGCGGCTTCTTCGTCTCCCGCAAACGCGGGACACCGCTGGTGCAGTTGGGGTGGCTGCCTGAGGAGCAGTAGAGGTGGGGTGCCCCGGTGCCCCGGTACGAACAGCGCGTTCGGGTGAGCGCGCGTGATCGGACTTGTGACCGGAGACGTGTCCGGACACGTGACCCGACACCAGGTGTGAGCCGGGAGAGCGCCCTCTCCGGCGGACGGCCTGTGCGCCACCCACCACGCCACGTAGTCTTGACCCGCACGAAGCGCGCGAAGGGAGAGCCACCGGTGGGTACTCAGCAGGAAAAGGAAGAGCTGTACGCGTTGGACATCTCCGACGCCGTCTGGGAGAGCGCTCCCGGCAGCCCCGAGGACGAACGCGTCGAGATCGCCCACATCGCCGGCGGCGCCGTCGCCATGCGCAACTCCAAGGAACCGGACGTCGTCCTGCGCTACACCGCCGCCGAATGGCGAGCCTTCGTCCTGGGCGCACGCGACGGGGAATTCGACCTGGAGCCGACAGTGCGGAACGGCGGCGTGGAGGAATGAGGGGGCGGGGGCTGCGCATCACGTGAAGTGTGCGCGACTCGCCTCCGACTCACCGCCGGGGCGGAGCGAAACATCGGGCGGGGCCGCGGTTTGCCGCGACCCCGCCCACTCGCTGGGGAGCTAGAGCTCACCAACCGCCGATTTGCTCGAAAAGACGACTGGCCTTGAGGTCGGTAGCGTGGTACTTCCCACTGCCGTCCCGGACCAGGTTCTCGATGCGGCCGAGCTGCTCCTTGATGTCGCTCGCGCGCGCGTGCCACTGCTTGTCGACAGCGCGGAACATTTGCTTGGCTTCGCCCTCCCAGACGTCTTCGGTCTTCTGGACCTCACGCCAGAGCGCTTCCATCTGGTCGATGACCATCTGCTTGCGAAGCCTGATCTGCTCTGCGATCTCGTCGAGGTGGGAGTAGTTGACCTTGAGTGCACTCAGCGGGTCTTCAGCGGACATGCCTTCTCCGATCACGTACAGGAAAGTGCGGTCGTGGTGCAGGGCGCGGTACGGAGCGTTGCGGCTACCGTGCGAGGTCCGTCAGACGCCGTTCAGTTTGCTGCCAGGAGTCCCGACCTCCCGGCCGTTGTAATCCGCCCCGCCGCCACCGTCGAGGCCGGCATTGATTCCGTGCAGGCCGCTGTCCGCACTGATGTGACCGCCCGCTTCGGAGCCGTTGACATCGATCCCGCGGAAGGCGTTGACAATCTCGTCCTCATTGCCACCGGCCATCTTCGAGGTGCCGTGAGCCGCGTCGATGAGCCCGTTCAACATCTGGTTGATGGCGTGGTGGTCGTTGTTGATGCTGTTCTGCGCCCGCTGGAAGGCGGAAGCGCCGGCACCTGTCCAGCCGGCGCCGACCATACCGATGAGGGTCTGCAGATGCCGGACGTTCGTGTGCAGTTGACCGCTGATCTCTGTCAGGTTGCTCTTGAACTTGGCGAACTCGCCTGGGTCGAGCTTCTGGCCGTAACCAGCAACTTCCGCCATGAGAATGCCTTTCTTCTCTTGGGTCTGTCCGTTCCGTCTACGACGCGGCGTACTGCCGCACTAGTTCCGCCTCAGGCGTACGACAGCGAAGCCGCACCCCGCGAGGACGATGACTCCCGCCGCGATGCCGCCTGCGGGGAGTAGCCAACTGCGGTCCGCTTCCTGCGACTTCGAGTCTGCCACCTTGACCTTGTCAGGGGCATCGTCTTTCCCCGAGTTCTTCCCGTCGGAGGACTTGGGCTTGGCGCTCGCGGTCGAAGGGCCCGTCTTTTCGTTGGTGAGAGGACTGATGTCCGGATCGCCCGGGTCGCCCTTTCCCTCCAGGAGGTTGAGACGGGGACGGACGGCGCCGTAGCCGAGGTATTTACTCTGCGTCTTCTCGTTGCCGGCGAGACCGGCCGTCTTCGTCAGTACGCGAAGTACCTGGTTTCCGGTCCAGTCCGGATGCTTGGACCAGATCAGGGCAGCGGAGGCGGAAGCGATCGCGGTCGCCAAACTCGTACCCTGCAAGTGTGGACAGTAGTGGGTTCGGTCTGCGTCACACCAGCCGGGGAGATCCTCACCCGGGGCTGCCAAGGTGACTTCGTCACCATACGACGAAAACTTGCTCACCTTGCCGTCGCTGGCAGTAGCAGCCACTCCGGCCACCTCTGGGTAACCCGCCGGGTAAGACTGAAGGTTTCCTTCCTTGGCCTCATTCCCAGCCGAGGCGAACATGATCTTTCCCTTTTTCGCGGCATACTCAACCGCCTTCTCCACCTCAGGGCCTGGCGGACCACCGATCGACAAATTAATGATCTTGGCGTCGCTGTCGGCTGCGGCCTTGATCGCCTTCTCCGCATGGCTGAAGATGTCCCCCTTCTCGCGCCCTTTCACTCCTTCAATACCTACTCGGTAGGGAAGGATCTTCGCGCCAGGTGCGAGACCTTTGAGGGAACCACCTGCTCCTGTGCCGGCAATCATTTCCGCCACGGTTGTACCGTGACCAGCGTCATCTTTGGTCTCATCGCCAGGAGCGTTGGCATAATCCTTACCGGGCAGTACTTTGCCTTTCAGGGACGGCGTCGACGGGTCTACCCCGGTGTCCACGACAGCAACGGTGACGCCTGCCCCGGTGCTTACCTCCCACATTGCCTCGGCCTGCATGGCCTCCAGGTACCACTGCTTCCCTTGCACGTTGTCCGCAGCGGCGGCCGGGGCCAGTCCGACATGGAGCACAGCGAAAACGCCGACCACCGCGCCGCCGGAGGCGAAACGCCGCCACATGGTTGGGAAAGGCCAGCCACCGCGAAGCGTCATGGACTCACTCATTCTGTTACTCGATCACCGGAGGCACGGAGTTGCGCCGACGGGCGGGCGGCATTTCCTGCGCTGCTGGGTTGTCCGTGCCTGCCGCGCGGCTGTCCTCCGGATTGGATATGCCATCGGACGAGGCGTCTTCCCCGTCCTCCCGAACGAGCCCGGAGCCCCCTGAAGTGAACTCGCGGCCACGACGCCTCCGGTCCGTTTCCTGCTGTCTGGGCGTGCCGACGATGCCGCCTGGAGCGGAGGCCACCCTCCGGCCCTGGGAGTCCTTCTTCGATTTCGTTTCACCCGTGCGGCTACCGATCGGCGGTACTCCCATCGGAGCGCGCCTGGCAGAGGCGCCACCCTCGGTGCCGACGACCGTTCCGCGGGGGATACCAGGGGAACTCGGACGCGGAGTGGCTCGGCTCGGCGTTCCTCCCACGATCCCGCCAGGCTGGGAGGCACGCGCGGTCCCCGAGCCGGTTCCACGGCCGGCGTTGGAAGTTCCGTTGTTGGGGTTCGTCATACCCGGATGCATCATCCCGGGACGCCCCATCGGGCCGGTGCGTCCGCCGGTGCCCTGCGGGTCCCTGGACGCAGCGTTCGTGGGCAACCCGGTCACCGGCGAGCGCCCTGTCGGCCCTGTCGTCTGCCGCCCCGTCGGAGGCGGAGGTACTGGTCCGGGCCGCATGGGAGCGGGCGAGGGCCGCATCGGGCCAAGCGACTTGGTCATGCCCGGCCCGGTGCTCCTGCCCGTCTGCGGCAGCGGGCCCGGGAGCGCTGGCGGTTGGCCGGGTCCAGTTGTCGTAGGTCCGGGAGTAGTGGGACCGGGAGGAGACGTATGCGTCTGCACGGGGTCGATCGCCGTATGAGGCAGCGTCGCCGTGTCGATAGCCGTGGAGACACCCGCATCGGGATGGAGTGAAGTCCGTACAGGGGCGTCGATACCACTGTGCGGCTGCGTTGGATGCACAGTATTGCCGTCCACGCCTCCAGGGTTCGTCGGGGCGCCCCACCCCCCTGGTGAGACGCTTGCGTTTCTACTGGTCGGAGTTGCCTCCTGGCCAGATGACGGCACTCCCCCTGGGCCTGACACGTCCGGCATGGGCTCAGCTCGCGGAACACCGATGTTCGGCATCTGCTCGAACTGCGGAATCATCCCCTCCGCCGCCGCCATGTTCCGGCTCGAGACGTCGTAGTACGACGCGATCCGGTTCATCTGGATCAGGGCGGCGTTGTGGTTCTTCTTGTACTGCTTGTACTTGGGGTTGTCCTCGTTCCGCTTGTCCTTCGGGATCTCCTCGACGTCCCGGATCTCGACCTCTTCGTCCTTGGGCATCGAGCCCTGGGTTCCTGCCAGCCCCAGGCTCATCACGGAAAGCTCGGTGCTGACCGTTTCCGCGTAACCACCCATGTGCTGGGTGTTCTTGCCGAGTTGGACGGCCCACTTCTTGCAGGCCCGCTCCGCCTCACCCTCCCATTCGGCGCGCTCGGCCTCGGTCTGCAGCCACGAGCCGGCTGACTTGATGGCCTTGGACGCGTTGTAGAGAGCGTTGGCCACTGTCTCCAGGTCGGACGGCTTCGCGGTCCTGACCATGTCGAGCAGCTCACCGAGGGGTTTCTTCTCGAAGTCGGTCGTCTGCCCGGGAAGGTAGAGCACCGCGAACGGGGACGTGACCAGCCCGTGCCGCGCCAGGTCGCGCATGGCGATGTTCGCACCGGCGCTGGGGTTGTCCAGGTCGGGCGCCTCGGGCTTGGGCGCGCCGCCACCGTCTGTTCCACCCACGGGTATGCCTCCGTCAAAGTCGCCGACGTCTGATGCTCAGTACTTGGATTGGGACTGTTCGTTTCGAGGCGCGTCGGCTTCCTTCGTCTCATTCTTGTCGTGCTTGGCCGCCTCGACCTTCCGCTTCTCTTCTTCCAACTCCGCCTGGATCGCCCAGAAGCGCCGTTTCTCGTCCTCGTCCATCTGGTCGAAGCCCTTGTCGGCGTCGGAGACGGCGATGCCGAACATGAAGATCTGGTCGTCGAGCTTTCTGGACAGCTCGGTCAGGTGGTTGTGGACCTTGTTGTACTGCGCGAGCACGCCTGTCGCCTCGGGGAAGGCGACTTCTCCGTGGACCGAGGTGGGGGTGAGCCGTTGGGCTTCCAGCGCGATGCGGCCACCTGCGGAGTCCTGGAGTTCCTTCAGGGCGTCGTCGATCTTCTTCTTGAACTTCTTGAGGACTTCCTCGCCCCGCAGAAGATCAGGCTTCTTGCCTTTCGGTTCACTTTTGGGCGTGCCCTTCGGCTCGCTCATCTCGCCCTCCCCGTGCGCGTCCACCCGTCGCGGGCCCTGTGGCGGCTGCCGTTGCCCGCTGTGCGCTGTGTGTCACTGTAGTCACACCCTATGTCGATCCCAACTGCAAATCCGAGGCGGGGTGGTGGGTCGTAGCAGGGCTGTTGCTTGTGCGTGACACATCTCTCTTGTACCAGCGGACACCGACATCCGACATGGCGTCGGCCCACGTGTGAGGAGGTCCTCAGCGGGTGGCCGTGGGGTGCCGGCGGCGGCGCCAGTCGCGGTAGACGAGGGAGGAGCCCGCGACGATCGCGACGAGGGTGCCGCCGCCGAGGAGGACGTAGGTGCCGAGGCGTTCGTTGCGTTCCTGCTCGGTTTCGCCGAGTTCGAGTTCGGCGGGGGTCGGTTTCTCGCCGGTTTCGACGCCTTCTTCGGCGACGGGGTGGTCGATGCGCTTGCTGTCCTCGGTGAGGGCGGCCACCGGGTCGACGACGCCCCAGCCGACGAGGCGGTCGTGGCCGGGGATGGAGCGTTCGGCGGTCTGCTCGATCTGGGCGACGATGTTCTCCTGGGTCCAGCGGTCTGCGCCCTTGTCGTGTTTGGCGCGCAGGAGTGCCGCTACGCCCGCCACGTAGGGGGCGGAGAAGCTGGTGCCGTTGTCGGCGCAGTGGCCGCCCTTGGGGACGGTGGAGATGATGTCGACGCCGGGGGCCGCCACGTCCACGAACTCTCCCGACTGGGAGAAGGGCGCGCGCTCGTTGTTGCGGTCGGAGGAGGCGACGGCGAGTACGCCGGGGTAGGAGGCGGGGTAGGTCTTCTTGACGTTGCCGCCGAGGCCGTCGTTGCCGGCCGAGGCGACGACGACGACGTCGGCGGCCAGGGCGCGCTGGACGGATCTTTCGAGGGAGGAGTCCGGCTGCAGGGCTTCGGCGGTGTCCTGCGAGATGTTGATGACGTCGGCATCCGCTTCGACGGCGTAGTCGATGGAGCGGGCGAGGCTTCCGGCTGTGCCGCTGCCGTTGGCGTCGTTCTGCTTGACGGGGATGATCGTCGCCTTGGGCGCCAGTCCGACGAAGCCGGTGTCGTCGGCGGGGCGGGCGGCGATGATGCCGGCGACCTTCGTGCCGTGGCCGACCTCGTCGGTGGTGGGTTTCCCGCGCGGGGTGGTGCGGCCTGTTTCGTCCTTCTTGCGCTTCTTGGGGAGGAAGTTCTTGCCGGCTTCCGCGTCGACGGCGTCCGTCAGTTGTTCGTTCTTGACGTCGACGCCCGTGTCGATGACGGCGACACGGACACCTGCGCCCTGATCGGTCTCCTGCCACAGTTCGTTGAGGAGCACCCTCTGGAGCGACCAGGGGCGGCCCTTGTACGGCTTGGCGGGGTAGCTGCACTGCGCGCTGGTGTCCGCCGCGGCGGGCGGGGCTGCCGTGAGGGTGAGGGTGGAGGCGGTGACGGCGGTCGCCGCGGCTGCTGCCGCCAGGCGGCGGAGCGCCGCGCGTGCCCGGATGGAGCTGCGCATCGTCCTACCCTCCTCAGGAGCCCTGCGGCTGGAGCGCGTCGCCGGTCGACAAGCGGGGCCCGGTGGGCAGGAACGAGGCCCACTCCGCCGGGACGAGGGCGGGTTTCACCTTCTCGTAGCCGAGCCTGCGCTGCGCGTTCTGGTCCTCTTGCTGTTGCTGTTCCTTCTTGGATTTCTTCTTCTTGTCCTCGCCGATGCCGGAGTCGTCGTGCGCGCTGTCGGCGTTGGCCTGCATGGCGTACCGCAGTCCGGTGTCGGTGACCAGGAACATGCCGCCGGACCGGGTGCTGCGTCCCTTGATCTGGCGGAAGAGCTGGCCGGTGCCGGGCGTGACGTAGGCGCTGGAGGTTCCCGCGGGCAGCTGGGCGGGAAACTCCGTGCCTGACCAGGTGCTCAGGGTGGTCGTGCCGGTCTTGCCGTTCACCTTGCGCAGGACGTTGCAGGCGACGTTGCGGCTGTCGGATCCGGTGTCGGCGGAGTTGACGGCGTGCGCCTTCTGGGTGGGCCACGTCAGCGACTTGCCGTAGTACTCCTTGGTCGGGGAGAAGGCGCTGGCGTTGACCTTGAGGGCCTGGCTGTTCTGCTGGAGCGGCAGCAGCTGCTTGGAGGACAGCAGGAGCTGAGCCATGAAGTCGCTGATCGGCATGACCCTGCCCTGCAGTACGACGTAGTGCTGCCAGTGGTTGCCCGAGGGTGCCTGGATGACGGCGCCGATGCGGTTGGTGCGGGAGTCGAGGCCCTGGACGCCGGCGTCCGTCCCGACGGTTCCGCGGATCTGCGGGAAGGCGATGTCGTCGCCTGTGTGCAGGGTGGCCAGCCACTGGCGGGAGACCCGCTGGGGTTTGCGGTTGTCCGTCAGGACGCGCAGCAGGGTCTCGTCGTGGGGGACGCGGTATTTGGTGCCCTTCTTGTCCACGACGTAGAGCCGGTCGTCGGGGCCTTGGACGTAGATGAGCTCCCCGCCGCGCAGGCGGTTGCCGCCCTCGACCTTGCCGCTGTCGCGGTCGGCCAGGACGAAGGCCGCTTTCTGTACGGCACGTCCGCCCTCGCCGGGGCGTTCGCAGACCGCCCAGCGCTTCTTCTGGCCCGCTTCCTTGGCTTCCGGGAGCCGGTCGGGTGCGTAGGGGATGCCCAGGGTGGCGCCGTGCGGGATGTCGCCGTTGTCGAGCACCTTCTCGTCGACTTTGACGACCTCTCCCTTTCCCGGGTCGAGGAGCAGCTTGGCGGAGGCGAGATTGAGCACCGGATGGAGCTGCGCTTTGCCGTCGGTCTCCAGGACGACGTAACGGGTGGTCGACTCGGAGCCGATGATGACTTTTTCCTTGGGCTTGTCCCAGCCTTCGGGCGCCTTCGGCTTGAACATGCCCCAGGCCCCGAATCCGGCGAGGATGAGGGCGCCGACGACGATGCCGGGCAGAATGCCGCGCAGGGGGCGGGGCGCGCCCTCCTCGGTACCTGTCGGAGACGGCTGGAGGAACGCCGCCACCAGCCGCTTCTTCGCGAAGGTGTAGGCGTTGAGCTCGTCGCGCCGTGATGCCATGAGTGAAAGACGCTCCCTGGAAGTCCCTGCTGTCCCCCGCACCGCCGAGGCCCTGACGGGCCCAGGACGATCCGGAACGATCCCGCTCGCCGGTCCGTACCCGGTCCATACCGGCCGCTCCACGCACACGCGCCCGTGCACACGCGACCGTGCGCGGCACACGCGACCGTGCGCGCTCCGCACAGCGCTGGTGCACGAGCCGGGCAGCGCCCGGGAGCGCTGCCGATTGTCGGACCGGGCCCCTACTATGCCCGTTGGGGATCGCCTCGTGCCGCTCCGGTATCGTGATCGCCCGCCCAACGCCCCTGACGAGTGGGGCCAATACGGACTTTAGGGGGCCTTCCGGGATGGGATCTGCGACGCGGGCGCGGGGTGCGGCGAGCACCGCTGGGCGCCCTGGGCCGGGGCCTTCCCGGCGCCCGGGGGCCGACGCGTCCGCCACGCGGACGGCCCAGCCGCCCCGGGTCCCCGCCTCGATGACGCTGCGCACCGAATCGCGGACGAGCCGTCTGGGCCCGTTCCAGCTCCAACAGCTCGTGCTGCTGGAGCTCGCCGCGGCCGTGCTCCTGATCGCAGCCGCCGTCGACCGGCTGCTGCTCGTGCCCGCCGTCGTGGTCGCCGCCGCTCTCGTGGCGCTGGCCGTCATCCGCCGTCACCGGCGTTCGCTGCGCGACTGGGGGAGCACGGTGCTGGCGTTGCGGGCCCGACGGCGCGCTGCCGCGCAGCCGTTGACGGCGGCGATGGTGCTGGACGAGGAGGGCGAGCGCGTCGACGCCAGTTTCCTGCCTCTGGTGGAGACGGCACCGGGGCTGCGCACGTACGCCTACCTCGACAAGAAGCGGCGCACCATAGGGATGCTGGGGGACGGCACCTTCCTGACGGCGCTGGTGCGGATCGAGGCGGCGCCCAGCGCGCTGCGCCCGGCGTTCGGCGCGCGTGTCCTCCCCCTGGGGCTGATGCACGACGCGCTCGACGTCGACGGCATCGCGCTGGAGTCGGTGCAGGTCGTCCAGCACGTCCAGCCCGCTCCCGCGCCGCACCTGCCGGACCAGTCGGTGGCGCGGCGCAGCTACGGGCCGCTGCAGGAGCAGACCGGATCGCCCGCCCTGCGGCTGACCTGGGTGGCCCTGAAGTTCGATCCGGAGCTGTCGCCGGAGGCGGTCGAGGCGCGCGGCGGTGGGCTGGAAGGCGCGCAGCGCTGTCTGGTGCGCGCTGCCGACCACCTGGCGAGCCGCGTCACGGGCGCGGGTTTCGTGGCGACGGTGCTGAACGAGCAGGAGCTGATAGCCGCGCTGGCGACCTCGGCATGCGTCAGCCCGGTGGCGACGGCTCGTGCGAGCCGGCCCGACGCGGCGCCGGCGCGGCGCACGGCTGAGACGGCCCGCGCCTGGCGGTGTGACGATCGTTGGCACACCTCCTACGCGGTGGGCCGCTGGCCCGAGTTGGGGCGGGCGGCCACACCGCTGCCGCGCCTGGTGGCGCTGCTGACGTCCGTGCCGACCCTGACGACGACGTTCAGCCTGACGCTGGGCCGCTCGGCGCGCCGGAGCGCCGTCACCGTCAGCGGGCACGTGCGTCTGACAGGTCGTTCGGACAACGAGCTGGCCGCGGCCCGCCGCCAGCTGGAGCGGTCGGCGCGTTCGGCCCGCCTGGGTCTGCTGCGGCTCGACCGTGAGCAGCTCCCCGGCGCCCTCGCGACGCTGCCGCTGGGAGGGGTGCGCTGATGGCGAGCCGTTACGGCCAGGGCCTGCTCGGTCCGCGCCGCACCGAACACGCGGTTCCCGCGGACCATCTGGCCGTCCTGTCACTGCCGATCGGGGACGACGGCGTGGTCGTCGGCAACGATGCGGAGGGCCGCCCCCAGGTGGTCGGCTTCCACCATCCGAGGCCGTACGACGTGGTGCTCGTCGGCGGCCTGTGGACAGCGCAGGTGCTCGCGCTGCGGCTCGCCGGCACGGGCGCCCGGGTCGCTGTGGAGACGGGTCGTGCCCACGTGTGGACGAACCTGGTGCAGGCGGCGGGCGCCGGCCAGGAGTGCATCACGCTCTACGACGTCGGACGCGTACCGCCGATGGGGCCGACGGTGAGCAGCCCGGTGCTGGTCGTGCGCGACTGCGGGATGCGGCCACCGCGCGGCCGGGTCGCCTCCATGCCGTGGCAGTCGGTGCTGACCCTGCTGCCGTATCTGAGCCCGGTGGCCCCTCGCCTGCTCCGGGGCGCGGGGCTGGCCGGTATCCAGCGGGTCTCGCCGGACGAGGCCCAGCAGATCGGCCGCATCATGCAGCTTCCGCGGCAGGACGTGGACGCGCTGTCCACGCTGGGCGACGGCGTCACGCTGTGGTGCACGCGCCGCGAGCGGAGTTACGCGCTGACGCAGCCGACGGACGCCGAGTCGGGGCTTTTGGGGACGGCGCGGCGGCTCGACTGAGCGTCCGACCGCGGACCGCACTCCCGTAGCGGTAGTTGTGATGATTAGGCTGGATGGACGCGCGTGGGCGGGCGCGCGGCAAACCGGGGTGAATGACCACAGCAGGAGGCATTGTGAGCAGCGACCGGGACGAGATCCGCGTCCGCGGGACCATGCCCGGCTCGGATCAGCTCGACGCGGAAGCGGATGCCGAGAGCGATGTGGAGTCGACGGGCCAGTTCACCATCGACTACACACCGCCCGCCTGGTACACGCAGGACGCGGGCGGCGGCCGGCCGGAGCCCGAGGCTCCCTCGGAGAGCACGGCCGGGACGGGAAGCGCGGACTCCTCGTCCGGCGGAGCGGAAGCCGCCGGCGCGCGTGCCGACGAGGGCGACTGGTGGGCGAGTTCGCCCACACCGCCCCCGCCTGCCGTGCCGCCCGCCACCGAACCGGCACCTGACACCAGCGCGGCGGGCGGTGCCGCCCCCGCTCCCGAACTGCCTGCTTTCCCCTCACTGCAGCCGTTCGGTGAGCAGCACCCTCCGGAGCCGGACAGCGATGCTCCGGGGCCGGACAGCCACGCTCCAGGGCCGGACAGCGCGGCAGAAACGGTGGGAACGAGTGAGACCGAGGCAGCCGGGCTGAACTCGGCCGCCGCCTCCTCCAGCGACTTCGACTTCCCCGGCTCCTCGGCCGAGTTCGCGGACGCTCCCGCCACGGCGGACGCCCCCGCCACGTTCGCCGACGCCCCTGCGCGGGAGAGCGGTACCGGCGAACCGCGAGCGGCCCGGACGGGCCAGTGGGCGGGCGAGACGGACCCAGCGGACGGGGCGGACCGGTCGGACGGGGCGGACGACGGGCTGGGTCCCGACTCCTTCGGCGCGGACTCGCCGGACCTGTCGGCGCGGTCGACGTCCGCGCCTGCGGCGACACCGGTACCGGCACCGGCATCGGGAGCACGGGAGCCCGACAACGACTCGGACCGGGACGCCCGGGACGACTTCGCGGTGCCGTCCGGTCCCGGCGACGCGCACGAGCAGGAAGCGCAGCGGGAGGACGAGGTGGCGCAGCAGGGCGAGGCTGCGGATACCAGCGACACCGCCGACGCGGCTGACCTCGCGCCGAGTTGGCGCGCTTCATCGGACGCAGGCCCCGAGGAGCGCCAGGAGGCGCCGGAAGAACGCCCGGAGGCGCCGGCCCGGCCGCAGGGTCAGGACGGCGCCACCATGCGCTTCTCCGCCTCCAGGCTGCGCCAGGAGATCGCCGCGTACGCGGAGCAGGAGGAGCGCAGGCACGACGAGGCCACTGCGGCAGCCGACGCTTCCCGTGACCCCGCGCGTGGCACCGCGCGCGACACGGACAGCGACCGCGACGAAGCACCACGCGTGGACACCGCTCAAGATGGAGCAAGCACCCCCCTGGGCTCTGCCCACCCGGAGAGCAAGGACCGTACGGGCAGCGGGCGGGAACCGCAGGACGCGGTCCCTCCCTCCTACGACTTCGACCTGGAAGCCCCCTCCGCGGAGCGCCGGTACGACGCTCCGCCCGCGCCGGCACCCGCAGAACGGCGGGACGCGGAACCGCAGGACGCGATGCCGCCGCACCCGCTCTCCCCCGCCAC
>NZ_JASKYT010000529.1:0-3508 GCF_041028275.1 Streptomyces sp. PU-14G | reverse complement strand
GCGCGGACTCCTCGGCCTCCTCGGTGCCCTCTGCGCCGCCGTCCTGGCCACGACGCTGCTGTCGGCCACGGCGTCGGCCGGGCCTCGGGAGGCGACCGCACCGGCCGCCGGGTCGAAGGCGACCACACAGGCCGCCGCGCCGAAGACCGCCGCGGGCAAGACGGTGGGCTACTTCACCAACTGGGGCGTCTACCAGCGCAACTACCACGTCAAGAACATCGAGACCTCCGGCTCGGCGGACAAGCTGACCCACATCAACTACGCCTTCGGCAACGTCCAGGGCGGCAAGTGCACCGTGGGTGACAGCTACGCCGACTACGAGAAGGCCTACACCGCCGACCAGAGCGTGGACGGCCAGGCCGACACCTGGGACCAGCCGCTGCGCGGCAACTTCAACCAGCTGCTGAAGCTCAAGAAGAAGCACCCCGACCTGAAGATCCTGTGGTCCTTCGGCGGCTGGACCTGGTCGGGCGGCTTCGGACAGGCGGCCCAGAACCCGGCCGCGTTCGCCGAGTCCTGCTACAACCTGGTCAACGACCCGCGCTGGGAGGGCCTCTTCGACGGCATCGACATCGACTGGGAGTACCCGAACGCCTGCGGCCTGACCTGCGACACCAGCGGCCGTGACGCCTTCGCGAACCTGATGAAGGCGCTGCGGGGCAAGTTCGGCGACCAGCTGGTGACCGCGGCCATCAGCGCCGACGCCTCCGCGGGCGGCAAGCTGGAGGCCGCCGACTACAAGACGGCGGCACAGTACGTCGACTGGTACCTGCCGATGACCTACGACTACTTCGGCGCCTGGGACGCCAAGGGCCCGACAGCCCCGCACTCCCCGCTGACCTCGTACGAGGGCATACCGAAGGAGGGCTTCAACACCGAGGCCACCGTCGCCAAGCTCAAGAGCATGGGCGTTCCCGGCAGCAAGCTGCTGTACGGGCTCGGGTTCTACGGGCGCGGCTGGACCGGTGTGACGCAGTCGGAGCCCGGCGGAACGGCGACGGGTCCGGCACCGGGCAAGTACGAGCAGGGCATCGAGGACTACAAGGAACTCAAGACCCGCTGCCCGGTCACGGGCAAGGTCGCCGGCACCGCCTACGCGCACTGCGGCAACCAGTGGTGGAGCTACGACACCCCGGAGACGATCGCCGCCAAGGGCGACTGGGCCGCGCAGCAGGGGCTCGGCGGCGCCTTCTTCTGGGAGCTGAGCGGCGACACGGCGAACGGAGAACTGATCAAGGCCATCAAGTAAGCACGCGAGCGGGGCGTGCACATGTGGCACGCCCCGCTCCGCACCCCGGGTGGCGGGCCGGTGGCCCGCCACCCGTTCGCTGTCCGCACCTGACCTGCCCGCACCTCACCTGTCCGCACCTCACCTGCGCACGCCTCACCTGCGCACACCCCGGCCCGCGCGCGCACGGTCGAGCAGGCTGACGCCGAGCGCGGCGAGAACGATCTGGATGACCAGTTCGATCCAGTCGAAACCCCGGGTGTCGGCGACACCCACGGCGCCGGCGATCGCCGTACCGATGAACGCGGCGACGATGCCGACCAGGATCGTCCACAGGAACCCGATCCGCTGCCTGCCCGGGAGCACCAGTCGTCCGAGCGCGCCGATGACGACGCCGACGACGAGCGCGCTGATGACACCGGATATGCCCATGGCCCACCTCTCAGCCGGGAGGAAACCCCTCCGCCTCCGAGTGTCCCCGAACGGTGCGCCCATGTCGGCCGATGAGGGGCCGGCGGGGGGACGGCGGCTCTGCCCGCGGCACACAGCCCCCTCCCCCGCCCGACACGGACCGGCCGCGAGGGCGATGTCACAGGCGGCTGGGAGACTCGCGGCATGACGGACGGCACGGGGGCGCGGCCGGGAGGGCCGCACCCGACGCAGCGGGCACAGGACGCCCTGCGGTGGGCGCTGGCCCCGGCGGGCGGCGGCCGGGTGCGGGTGTGCCCGCTGGATTCGCGGGGCGGCCGTGCGGGCCCCGTGCGGACCGAGGAGTCGGCCGCGGCTGCGGTGCGCGCCAGGAACGAGGTCACGCGGTGGGTGTGGCGGGCGACGACGGAGGTCCAGCCCGGCCTGCTCACCGCGGGGGTGCGGGCGGAGCGGTGCTACGACGTGGAGGCCGCGGAGGCGCTGCTCCTCGGTCACGAGGGCCGGGCGGGAGACCCCCGATCGCTGCCCGCGGCCCTGGCACGGCTGCGGGGGCTGCCCGTACCGCCCGACCGGCAGCCCGTCCACCACGGAACCGACCCGCAGCCCTCGTTGTTCGAGACGGGCCCTGTGCCACTGCCCGAGGGGGCCGACCCCCTCGACGCCCTGCTGGAGGTGTACGCGGCGCAGGTCGAGCGAACGGGCCGGGCGGAGCGTCCCGAACGGATGCGGCTGCTGCTCGCCGGGGAGTCGGCGGGCACGCTCGTCGCGGGAGAGATGGGCCGCGCGGGGGTGCCCTGGAGCGCGGAGATCCACCGCGAGCTGCTGGCCGAGCTGCTGGGCGAGCGGTACGCGGGCGGTGGCCTGCCGCGCCGCCTGGTGGAGCTGGAGGAGGAGGTGTCCCGCGCGTTCGGGCCCCACGAGCGGGTGCGGCCCGACCTGGCCGCCGACGTCCTGCAGGCGTTCGCGCGGCAGGGGATCCGGCTGGGCTCGACGCGGGCCTGGGAGCTGAGAAAGGTGGACCACCCGGCGGTCGAGCCGCTGCTGCGGTACAAGAAGCTGTACCGGCTCTACACCGCGCACGGCTGGAGCTGGCTGCGCTCGTGGGTGCGGGAGGGCCGTTTCCATCCGGAGTACGTTCCCGGTGGCGCCGCCTCAGGGCGCTGGACCACCAACGGCGGCGGAGCGCTGCAGATCCCCAAGGTGGTGCGCCGCGCCGTGGTCGCCGATCCGGGCTGGCGTCTGGTGGTCGCGGACGCCGACCAGATGGAGCCGCGCGTCCTGGCCGCCGTCTCCCGGGACCCGGGGTTGATGGCGGTGGCGAGCAGCGAGCGCGACCTGTACACGGCCCTCTCGGAGCGGGCGTTCTCCGGTGACCGCGCCCAGGCCAAGCTGGCGCTGCTCGGCGCCGTCTACGGCCAGACCAGCGGCGACGGGCTGAGAAACCTCGCGGCCCTGCGCAGACGGTTCCCCGCCGCCGTCGCGTACGTGGACGAGGCGGCCCGCGCGGGTGAGGAGGGCCGGCTCGTCCGTACCCACCTGGGCCGTACGTGCCCGCCCGCGGGGCGCGAGGACGGCGGGGCGCCCGACGAGGCCTCCGGAACGGGCCCCGAGGCCGGCGAGGGCTTCGCGGGGACGGGCGGGGAGACCGGCCCCGCGAAGCCCCCCCCCCCCCCCCCCCCCCCCCCCCCCCCCCCCCCCCCCCCCCCCCCCCCCCCCCCCCCCCCCCCCCCCCCCCCCCCCCCCCCCCCCCCCCCCCCCCCCCGCGGGCCGCCTCGTCCGTACCCACCTGGGCCGTACGTGCCCGCCCGCGGGGCGCGAGGACGGCGGGGCGCCCGACGAGGCCTCCGGAAC
>NZ_JASKYT010000528.1:0-4430 GCF_041028275.1 Streptomyces sp. PU-14G | reverse complement strand
GGTCTGGCCGCAAAAGCGGGGGAAGGTCGGGAAGCACAGCGAGGCCTCGACGTGGTTGAGGTCCATGTCGGCCAGCCGCGCGGCCGGGTCCCAGCAGCCGCGCCGCATCTGCTCGCGGGTGATGCCCTCCAGCGTCATCTCGTCCCGGTCGAAACCGACCGCCGCGATCACCCGCTTGTAGGGGAAGAACAAGCCCTCGTACTCCCACCAGTCCGTGAGCTGGCCCTGCGGATCGGTCGTGAAGCGGTACTTGCCCCCCACGTACTCCAACGCACCGATCCCCGCCGTCAACGGCTTGGGCCCCCGATCCCGGTACTTACGCGGCAACCACGTCTCAAACAAATGCGCCGGCTCGATCACATGATCATCAACACTCACGATCCGCGGAAGTTCGCCGACGTCCGTCCTGGTGTTCGCCATGCCGTTCCTCCTCCGGCCAGACAGCGCCCGCCGCTATAGCTGACGCCCCGTCAGGCCGCAGGGTAGGACGCTGCTCCGAAGACAACAACAGCATGGCGACTGCCCGTCGGTGCGCGGGGTTCACTGCCCGCAGCTGATGCGTCCACCGAGCAGCGCGGCGGCGTGGGTCGCCGAGTCGCAGGTGGAGTTCGCCAGGCCGTTGAGGTGGGAGGCCGGGGGCGCCGGTTCGGCCGCCGCCGTGGTGTTGGTTGCGCCGAGCAGGCCGACGGCGGCCAGCGCGGAGGCCGCGAGGAGAATTCGTGCGCGCATGTGCAGCTCCCTTGGTTGCGTGGGACGGGCCGCTCCATGCGATCTCCCACCCAGCCCGCGGGCAACCCCGCTCCCTCTGACGGAGGACAGGAACCACCCCGGGGGAGGGGCCGGTGACCTCGTGTTCGACGGATGGTGACGAACGTCCCCATGTCCGACGGGTGATGACGCATGCCCCGTGTGCGTCGGGTCGTGACGAACGCCCCTGTGTTCGAAAGGTGGTGACGGACGCCCCCGTGTCCTACGGGTAGTGACGAAGGTCCCCGTGTCCGACGGGTGGTGACAGCCGCCCCGTGCACGTCGGGTGGTGACGAACGTGGCCGGGGCGTTCGGGGGCGTTCAGGGGCGTGTTCAGGGGTGCTCCGGAGCCTTCAGGGACGTTCCGGGAGGTTCTCGGGGCGTGCCGGAACGCGGCGGCAGCGCGGCGGGATCGCGGGATCAGCTGCCGGCCACGCCCGCGACCTCGTCGATCGCCTCGGGGATCGGCATACGGCCGCCGACCAGCTCCAGTGTCAGTCCCGCGGTGCGCGGTTCGTCGAGCAGGGCCGTCAGGACGGCTGCGACGTCGTCCCGGGTCACCTCCGCCCGTCCGGTCTCGGGGGCCAGGTGCACTCGTCCGGTGCCCGGCTCGTCGGTCAGCCGTCCCGGCCGCAGCACTGTCCAGTCGAGGTGCGCGCGGGCTCGCAGGTCGTCGTCCGCGGCGCCCTTGGCGCGCAGGTAGTCGGCGAAGACGGGGTCCATGCCCTCGGGGGTGCCCTCCAGGGAGGCGTCGGCGCTCATCGCGGAGACCATCAGGTAGCGCCGTACGCCTGCGGCCTCGGCGGCGTCCGCGCACAGGACGGCCGCGCGATGGTCCACCGTCTGCTTGCGCGCACTGCCGCTGCCCGGTCCGGCTCCGGCGGCGAAGACGACCGCGTCGGCGCCCTCCAGATGCCGGGCGAGCTCTTCCGTGCCGGCCGACTCCAGGTCGCACACGACGGGCTCGGCGCCTGCCGCCAGCAGGTCGCTCGCCTGCTCCCGGCGGCGCACGATGCCCGCCACCTCGTCCCCGCGCCCGGCGAGCAGCCGCTCCAGCCGCAGCGCGATCTGACCGTGTCCACCAGCGATGACTGTGCGCATGCACCGACCGTACGCCCCCTGGCACACCAGCTCGCGGACCCCACCCGCCCGTCCGGCGGACCGGACCACCTACGGCCCGCGCCCCTCGTGGCGCGCACACCGGTCGGTTGTGGCGCGCACACCGGCCGGCACGCCGCCCGAAGGACTCAGCCCCGGGGCTCAGCCGAAGGGCTCAGTCCTGGGAGCTCAGCCCTGGAGGCTCACCCCTGGGACTGCCGCGGCAGTCCCAGCTCGCGTGCGCCCGCCAGATCGCAGTACTCGCGCACGGCGCTGGTCCGTGCCACCACTCGTCCCCGGTGGACGACGATCCTGCTGTAGGCGAGGGAGAGGACCGCCGCCAGCTCCGTGCCGCGCACGGCCAGCAGTTCGGCGGGGAAGCCCGCCTCGACGCGCACCTGGGGGAGTCCCATCGCGGCCCGTGCCCGCGCGCTGATCGCCTCGTAGGCCTCGTGCGGGCGGGCTTCGCCGCTCGAGGCGAGCAGGTAGGCGGCTTCGAGCGGGTCGCCGCGGCCGACCTGGTTGGCCGCGTCCCGCAGCGCGCCGCTGCCCGCCGTGACCGTCACGCCTGCTGCCGTCAGCATCCGTACGGGTGCCATCCGGGACGGTGCGGTGGGGGTGGGCCGTTCGAGGACGCCGCAGTTGCCCTGGGGCAGGGAGACGACGGTGACTCCCGCGGCGGCCAGCTGGCCGGCGGCCCGTTGTGCGACCTGGTGCGGCAGCCGTGCGAGACCGCCGCAGGGGCCGATGGTGACGCGGGGGCGCAGTCCGCCGGCCGCGGCGGCGAGCCGGGCCAGTCGCGCCGGGTCGCCGCCGTCGGTGTGCAGGTCCACCGGGCAGCCGTGTTCCGCGGCGACGTCCAGTACGGCCTCGACGTAGCCGCCCGGATCGGGGTCGAGGTCGGGGCAGCCGCCGACGGCCGCCGCGCCCATCTTCACGGCGTCCCGCAGCATCGCCAGCCCTTCGGCGCCCGCGACACCCGTCAGCAGCCGCGGCACGGCCACGGCGCTGAGATCGACCAGGCCGCGGAGCGCCCGGCGGGCCTGGAGCACCGCTTCCAACGAGCGCAGTCCGGCGACGTCGCCGATGTGCACGTGGGTGCGCAGCGCGGTCGCGCCCTGGCCGAGCTGGAGGAGGGCGGCTTCGGTGGTGCGCCGCTGGATGTCGTCCCGCGTCGGGTCGGGGCCGCCGTGGGCCCGGGCGCGGTATGGGGTTGCCGGGCCGGTGCCGCCGCCCGGGTGGTGCCTGCCGGCCGGGCTCGTCCCCTCACCCGCGTGCACGAAGCCTCCCGCGCCCCCGGCGCCGCCCGTTCCCCTGGCGCTGCCCGTTCCCCTGGCGCCGCCCGTGCGCCCGGAGCTGCCGGTGCCCCGGCCGGGGGTCCGCAGGTGGCTCGTGTCCCGGGTGAAGGCCTCTTCGGCGTCCGCGTCCCGCGCGAAGGCGCCCGTGCCGCGGGGGAGGACGTCCGTTCCGCCCCCGTCCGCCCCGCTGGGCGCGTCCGGGCGGCTGTCCGCGGCTCGCTCGGCCGCTCCGTCCGCGCCACCACCCGTGCCGCCGCCGGGGCGGTCGAGGCGGGGCGGTACGGCGGTGAGCGCGGTGTCGTAGTGCGCGTGGGGTTCGGCGGGTGCGGGGAGCAGGAGGTAGCCGGTGAGGTCGAGCCGGGTGCCGGGCTCCCGGGAGCGGCCGAGGCTGCCTGCCGTGCCGACGGCCTCGATGCGTTCGCCGACGAGCCGTACGTCCACCGTGCGGCCGTCCGCGAGCCGTGCTCCGCACAGCACGAGAGCGTGGGCGGGGCGGGCGGAATGCCGGGGTGCTGCGTCGCGGAATTCCCGCCCTGCTTTCCCCGGTTCCTGCGGCTCGCTGTCGGTCATCTGACTCCCACGTCCTGGCTCCCACGTCGGCGTGGGGACGAGCGTAGGACGCGTGGCCGGTGGCGGTAGGGAGGAGACGAATAGTCGTACCGGTGTGGTGTGCGGGAAGCCTGGGGCACCCGTGGTCCCAGGGCTCTCACCAGGTGGCCCAGGGCACGCGGGGGGCGCCCATACCGATTTCACGTTTGGCGGCGGGACGTGTAATGTCTTCATCGCTCGCCCCAATAGCTCAGTCGGCAGAGCGTCTCCATGGTAAGGAGAAGGTCAACGGTTCGATTCCGTTTTGGGGCTCTGATGTGAGAGGTCTTCCGTCGGGAGATCACCGCATCGTGGCGGTGTAGCTCAGTCGGTAGAGCAAGCGGCTCATAATCGCTGTGTCACCGGTTCAAGTCCGGTCACCGCTACTTCACCGACAGTAGCCGGTTGTGGGGTCTGTCCTTCGATCGGCTACTCTTTCTGCGTTCATCCGTCCGTTCGTCAAGGAGCACTCACGTGGCTGCCACAGACGTCCGCCCGAAGATCACGCTGGCCTGCGTGGAGTGCAAGGAGCGGAACTACATCACGAAGAAGAACCGGCGCAACAACCCGGACAGGCTTGAGATGAAGAAGTTCTGCCCGCGCGACAACCGGCACACCGTGCACCGCGAGACGCGCTGACTTCTTATCCGCGCTGAGGCCGTCCCCGCCCGTCGGGGTCGGCCTCGTGCTGTGTMSRRS
>NZ_JASKYT010000527.1:0-4574 GCF_041028275.1 Streptomyces sp. PU-14G | reverse complement strand
GCGTTACGCCCGTACGTGCTGCCGGGATGCGGACACCGCGGAGCCCCCCCCCCCCCCCCCCCCCCCCCCCCCCCCCCCCCCCCCCCCCCCCCCCCCCCCCCCCCCCCCCCCCCCCCCCCCCCCCCCCCCCCCCCCCCGCGGGGCGCTCGGTGGGGTGTCGGACGCGGAGTTGTTGTCGCGGATGCGGAAGGGGGACGACGGGGCGTACGAGGAGCTGTACCGACGGCACGCGGAACCGGTGCGGCGTTACGCCCGTACGTGCTGCCGGGATGCGGACACCGCGGAGGATCTGACCGGTGAGGTCTTCGCGCGCACCCTGCAGGCGGTCAGGGGCGGCAAGGGCCCCAGGACCGCGGTGCGGGCGTACCTGCTCACGTCCGTGCGGCACGTGGCCGCGGCGTGGACGCGGACGCGGCGGCGGGAGCGGCTGGTGGACGATTTCGCGGTGTTCGTGCAGTCGGCGGCTGCCGCCTCGGGGGCGCGGGATGTGGACACCCTGGACCTGGGCGCCGACGTGCGGGCGATGCACAAGGCGGAGCAGACGCTGGTGGTTCGCGCGTTCGAAAGCCTGTCGGAACACGATCGGATGCTGCTGTGGCACACGGCGGTCGAGGGCGACAAGCCGCAGGACGTGGCGGTGCTCCTGGGCACGTCGCGGGGCGCGGTGGCCACGGCGGCGCACCGGGCGCGGGAGCATCTCAAGCAGGCGTATCTGCAGGCGCACGTCAGTCGGGCGCTGACGCAGGGCGGGGAGTGCGCGCGCTACGCGGACCGGCTGGGCGCGTACGCGCGCGGTGGGCTGCGGATGCGGGCCGAGCGGGGGCTGGCCCGGCACCTGGAGGGGTGTGCTGCCTGCAGTCAGGCGGCCTCGGAGGTGCGGGATCTCAACGAGCACATCAGGCTGGTCCTGCCTGTCGCGCTCGTCGGCTGGTTCGGTACGGCGGGCGGAGCGAAGGCGTTCGCCGCGCTGCTCGGCGGTGGCGCGGCTGCCGGAGGGGCGGCTGCCGGAGGGGCTGCGGCCGGTGGCGCGGGGGCGAGTGGCGCGGGCACGGGCGCCGCGACGGAGGGGCTCGGGACCCCGGCGAAGGTCGGTATCGGGCTGGGCGTGGCCGCGGCGGCGGGAGCGGTGCTCGCCTATGCGTTGACCGGTGGTGACGAGCCGGTGGAGAAACCGCGGGCTCGTCCCTCCGCGCCGCACGCGGCGCCGGACCAGCCGCCTCGGAAGCCGGAACCGGAACCACCCGGTCCGCGTCCGGAGCCCCGGCAGCCGACGGCACACCCGCCGGCGCCACGGCCTCAGCCCGTCCGGGCCGCACCGCAGCGCCCGGCCCCGAAGACGGAGCCGGGGCCGGGGGAGGAACCCGTACGGCGTCCCGGCCCCCGGCCGACCGCCCCGGAACCGGAGCCCGAGCCCACGCGGAAGCCGCGCCCCGAGCCGTCAGCACCGCCCTCACCGCCTTCGTCCCGGCCTCCAGCCTCGCCTCCGGCCGAACGTCACGTCATCCGCGTCACGGAACACAGCGTCGTACTGGATTCCACGGCGGGAGAGCACACGGTGCGGCTGGTGGTGGAGCGTCAGCCTTCGTTGAAGGCGTCGGCGTCAGCGTCCGCTTCGACGTCGGCATCGGCGCGGGAGTCGGTCGCGAGTTGGGCACACAGCTTGTCGAGGCGGGCCGCTGCCTCGGCGGGAGTGAGGGGCGGCCCGGTGGTTTCGGGGCCGTCTCCGGGGTCGTCGTCGGCCGCGCCGGCGCAGTAGGCGCGGATGGCGCCGTCGAGGCGCAGGTCGGGGACGCTCGCGGGCAGGTCGCCGCGCATCGCGCCGGCCGCGTCGGCGAACCGGACGGCGAGGGCCGGACGGCCGGCCCGGTGCAGAATGAAACCGGCGGTCAGCAGGGCGTTTCCGGTGATGGTCTCGGGCACGTCCACCTCCAGTCCGGCATGGAGGGCGGCGCTGATCTTGCGGAGGGCTTCGGGGAGCAGGTCGTCGCCCTCGGCCACGGTGATGCGTGCGTCGAGTACGCGGAGCGCGACCTCGAGCATGGCAGGCGGGCTCCCGAGGGAGAAATTCTTCTCGGCTTGCCGGTACAGCTCGCGGGCGCGTGCGGGGTCGTCGTCCTCCACAGCGGCCATGGCACGGACGAAGCCGGCGAGGGTCTGCGCGTCGCGGATGCCGAGCCGGTCGCCGTCGTCCATGGCGCGCTGGGCGAGCTGGTCGGCCTGCTGCGTGTCGCCCTGGCGGAACCAGATCTCGGCGATGCGGACGAGGAGTACCGGCATTTCGGTGAGGGCGCCGAGCTGCTGCGCGTACCGCATGGCCGTCTCGCACTCGGCGCGGGCGTCGTCGTAGCGGCCTTCCTGGATGGCGATCTCGGCGCGCAGGCCGCACAGCTGACTGAGCATCCAGCGGTCGCCGGTGCCTTCGGCGAGGGCGCTGATCTCGGGGAGGTCCCCCTGCATCCGCGGGAGGCCGCCGGGGGTGTCGAGGCGGACGTGGGCGCGGAAGAGCAGCGCGACGGCGAGTTCCCAGGGCCCGCTGTGGCGGCGGCAGTTCGTGACGAGATCGTCCAGAAGGGGCCCGATGCCCTTGCTGCCTTCGACGAGGAAGCCGGCGAAGGGCCAAAGCATGCCGGGGAAGCGCGCGGCGGCCGGGCCGGGTTCGCGGAAGGTGGCGACCAGCTGCGCCGCGACAGCGCGGTGAGAGGACTTGTGGACGAGTTCCTCGGTGCGGTGTTCGGACAGCAGGAAGTAGTCGAGGAGTTGAAGTTCGCGATACAGGAGTTCGTCGTCCTCGTCCCGTTCCTCGGAGGAGGCCGGCAGCAGGGTGAGGGCGGCCTCGACCCAGCGGGCTCCCTCGTCGCGGAAATTGCGCAGCCACCAGAACCAGCCCACCGAGCGGACGAGCGCGACCACGGTCTCGCGGTCGCGGTGGTGCAGGGAGCGGTAGAGAGCGGCGCGGATGTTGTCGAGGTCGGCTTCGATGCGGGGCAGCCAGGAGAGCTGTTCGGCTGAGCGGATGCGGGGCTCGGCGGCGGTGGCGAAGCGGAGGATCTGGGCGGTGTGCCGAGCCTCGGCCTCGTCGCGCTCCTCGGGGTGTTCGGCGGCACGCTCGCGGGCGTAGTCGTGGATCGTCTCCAGCATGCGGTAGCGCACACCGGTGCCCGTCAGGGCGGGGGGCTGGTCGGCGACGAGGATCGACTTGTCGACCAGGGCGGAGAGCAGGTCGAGCACGTCGTCCGGGTGGATGCGCGCACCCGGTGGAGGGTCCGGGGTCGGCGGCGACTCGTCCGCACACACGTGTTCGGCAGCGGAGAGGGTGCAGCCGCCCGCGAAGACGGAGAGCCTGCGGACGGCGGTGCGCTCACGCTCGTCCAACAGGTCCCAGGACCAGTCCACGACGGCCCGCAGCGTCTGCTGGCGGGGCAGCACGGTACGGCTGCCGCTGGTCAGCAGCCGGAAACGGTCGTCGAGCCGGTCCGCGATCTGCCGCGGGGTGAGCGAGCGGAGCCGTGCGGCTGCCAGTTCGATCGCGAGGGGCAGCCCGTCGAGACGGCGGCAGATCTCCGCCACGGCCTCCGCGTCCTCACTCGGGCGGAAACCAGGGCGCGCCGCGGCGGCACGGTCAGCGAAGAGGCGGTGCGCGGGCGCGGGCGGCAGCGGCTCGACAGGACGCACGGCCTCCCCCGGCACGCCGAGGGGCTCGCGGCTGGTGGCCAGGACGGTCAGCCCGGGGCAGTGCGCCAGAAGCGTCTCGGCGAGCGTGGCAGCCGCGTGAACGACGTGTTCGCAGTTGTCGAGCACCAGCAGCGGAGTGCGGTGCTCCAAGTGCTCGACCAGCAGCGCCGTCGCGTCCTGTTCGCCACTGAGCGAACGTGAGCCCTCCGTGGCGGCGGTGGACAGCGCGGTCACCCGGCGGCCCAGCGCGCTGAGGACCGCGCCCGGCACCGCGGTGGGGTGGTCGAGCGGTGCCAACTCCACGAGCCAGGTGCCGTCGGGGTACGGCGTCGGGTCGGCGGCGCCCGTGGTGGCCGCGACCTGCTCGGCGAGCCGGGTCTTGCCGGAGCCGCCGGGGCCGGTCAGCGTCACCAGTCGGGAGGCCACGAGGTCGGCGTCGAGGGTGGCGATGTCCGTCTCGCGCCCGACGAAGCTGGTCAGCCGCGCCCGGAGGTTGCTCGGTGTGCGCGCCGCCACCTGCTCCTCCGCGGTGGGTGTCGGTCTCGCGCCGCGAGAGGGGGCCGGCTCTCCCCCGGTTCCCGGCTGGCCCGGTCGGCCCGGCTGTGCGGCTCGTACCGGCGAGGCTGACTGCGCGTCGCCGCGTGACGGGGCCGGCTGCGCCTCGCCTCCCGGCGGGGCCGATTGTTCGTCGCCGCGTGACGGAGCACCGTTCGGCGTGCGGGAGGTCGAGCCGCCGTCGTCCGCGTCCGCCGCCGCACTCGGTGTGGGAGCACCGTCGTCCGCCGCCGACCCAGGTGCGCGAGCACCACCATCCGCCGTCGACCCGGGTGCGCGAGCACCGTCGTGCGTCGCGGATCCGTCCGGGGTGCCGCGGACCGTGTCCGGGGCGGRSSCCSGRCGGA
>NZ_JASKYT010000526.1:0-4541 GCF_041028275.1 Streptomyces sp. PU-14G | reverse complement strand
GGCGGCGCCCTCGCGGCCGGCGGGGTCCGCGTCGGCGGCTGCGGGGGGAGCGGCTTTCGTGCGACCTGAGGGCGCCGCCCRSSYGGGCGGTGCGGGCGCGGAAGGGGCTCCGTACGCGCAGGTGCCGTCGCTCGCGCAGTTGGACGCGTTGGTCGGCCAGTCGCGCGCTGCCGGGATGGCGGTGGAGCTGCGTGTGGAGGGGAGCCCGGATGGTGCCTGCCCGGCCACGGTGGAGCAGACGGCCTACCGGGTGGTGCAGGAGGCGCTGACCAACGTGCACAAGCACGCCGCGGGTGCCGCGACCCGGGTGCGGGTGGCGCACCGGGAGGCGGAGGTCGCCCTGCAGGTGGAGAACGAGCCCGCGGTGGACGGTGCGACTGACGCGGGGCTGCCCAGTGGGGGCAACGGGCTGGTGGGCATGCGGGAGCGGGTCACGGCGCTGGGCGGTGGCTTCGTCTCGGGGCCGACGGATTCCGGCGGGTTCCGGGTGTCGGCGATCATTCCGTACGCGCGGGTGTGAGCCCTTCGGGGGAGTTCTGCGCGCCGCTGGGCGTGCCCGTGTCGTCGCCTGTGCTCCAGGTGCCGGCCGTTGCCACCGTGTCCGCCTCGGGGCCGTGACCGTGACCGTGACCGGGGCCGTAGTCGGTGTTCGGGCCGGGTTCGGGGGCGGTGCCTGTGCCGTCCTCCGGGTGGGGCGCGCCGTCGGTCGCGTGGCCTGTGCCGTCCGGGTCTGTGCGGGGAGGCGGCGGGGCGCCGGCGCTGAGTTTGGCCGGGACGAGGCCCATCAGCAGTGCGGAGAGCGCGGAGTCGAAGTCGGCGCCGAGGTACCAGTCACCTGTCGGGTCGAGGCTGTAGACGCGGCGCTGGGCGTCGATGGCGAGCAGCGCGTCGGTGCCGCCGTACTCGCCCTCGGTGCCGATCGGGCAGACCTGGGTTCCCAGGGCGCGGCCGAGGTCGCTGAAGGTGCGCGCGGCGTGCAGTCCGGTGAGCGGGTCGATGTGGACGTGCGCGGGTGCGAGGTGCCGCCCCGGCCCTGTGGGGGCGATGTGCAGGCTGCCGAACTCGGCCCACACCTCGACGGCGGCGGGGAAGACGGCGTGCCGGTGGCCGCCGGGAGAGATGTGGGCGCGCAGGGTGTCGGCCCACTGTTCGGCCTGCCGGATGTCCCACCGCCCTGGTTCCCATCCGGCGTTGCGCAGCGGGTCGTCGACGGCGACGGGGAAGCGGGTGGTCACCGGTCGTGCTCCTGTGCCGGGTCGACGGCGCGTACGCCGAAGTGGGCCAGCAGGGGTGTGCAGGAGCGGCACGGTGGGATGTAGCTGCCGTGCAGGGGGTCGCCGTCCTCGCGGATGCGGCGCGCGGTCAGTTTGGCGTGCTTGAGGGCGCGCTTGGCCTCGCTCAGGGTGAGGGGTTTGGGCGGTTTCGCCGCGCGGGACGCCCTGGTGGCCTTCGAGCCGCCGGACTTGCCGTTCTTGCCGGGCTTGCGGGCGCCGCGTTTGGCGGCGCGGTTGGTCTCGGTGGCGGTCAGGTAGCGGGAGAGGAGGACTGCCTCGGGGCAGCGTCCTGTCGTGCGGGAGCGGCGTTCGGTGGTGAGGGTGTCGAGGAAGTCCTGCACGAGGGGGTGGTGGGCGGGGGGCCGCTCGCTCTTGCTGCCGGTGCAGGTGAGGGTCTCGCCGCGGATGGACAGGGCGGCGGCGACGGCGGGCAGGATGCCGTCCCGGCGGTGCCGGAGCACCGGTGCGGTGGCGCTGAGGGAGTCGGCGGCGTTCGTCCAGCCGATGCGCGGGTCGCCCGCGCCGTATCCGGCGGCGGGTTGCGCCTGTTCGGCGGGGTGCGCCGAGGGCGCGGTCTGCGCCTGCGGTGTGTGCGCCTGTTGTGCGGTGTGCAATGGAGCTTCCTCCCCGAGTGTCCCCTTAAGTGCCGGGGCTCGCCCAAGTATGCAGTGTGGCGCATGAGTCGATCATTCCCCCAGGGGCGTCACGGTCGTGCGGCCCCGGAGGGAAGCGGTTTTCAACGCCCCCGGGCGAGCCGTTCCCGTTGCCGGGGTGAGTCGTTCCCGTTGCCCGGGTGAGCTGTTCCGGCTTGCCGGTGCGCGGGTGCGGTGGCGGTAGGCGGTACGGGAGCGCGGTCCGGTGGCGGCCGGTGGGGAGGCGGGGAGGTGGAGGCGGTGGTGGGCGAGTGGCCGCCACGTGGTCGCCACGCCGGCGGCGGGCGTACGGGGGCGACTGCCAGGGGCGGTGTCTGGCGGTTGCCGTACCGCATAGGCTGTTCGGAACCAGCCAGCACCAGCAGGGGGCCAACGCCATGACGACAGGTCGGCTCGGACAAGCCGCCGCGCCACCGAACCGGGCGTACGCCGGGCAGGTCGTGAACTTCCCGGATCCGGTCAGGGCGGCCCGTCACCCTCAGGGGGTACGGGTCGATCCTGCCGGGTTTCCCGACTTCTCCGCGTACGCCCGGGCGGCTGCTGAGATCGCCGAGCCTCCGGACGGCTTCGGCGGCGACGAACTGCGCCTGACCGACTACGTGTCGGCCAACGCCGCGCTGCACGCCGAGGGGCACGAGCTGTGGACGGATCTGCCGCCCGTGGCCACTCCGCACGGCTGGACGTGGCACCACGTGGCGCACAGCCGCCGCATGGAGCTGGTGCCGGTCGAGGTGAAGGCGCTGCTGCGGCACCACGGCGGTCTGGCGACGGCGTCCGTCGACCACGGCAAGACGGGGACGCGTCCGCTCCAGGAGACCCGCCCGGCGCACTTCGCGGTGCCGCACGGGCCGGAGCCCGCGGTGACCGAACGGCAGGTCGCCGACGTCGAGGAGCGGCTCGGCTACCGGCTGCCGGGTGCCTACCGCGGTTTCCTCAAGGCCGCGGGCGGCTGCGCCCCGGAGGGCGTGGCGCTCGACGCGGAGCTGGGCCTGCTGGTGGACCAGCCGTTCTTCACGGTGCGGGACGACGCGGCCGTCAACGACCTCGTCTACGTCAACAAGTGCCTGCGCGACCACCTCACCAAGGACTTCCTGGGCGTGGGCTTCGTCCAGGGCGGTCTGATCGCTGTGAAGGTGAAGGGCGAGGCGCTGGGCTCGGTGTGGTTTTGCGCGTACGACGACGCGCGGGACGCCGACGGCATGCAGGTGCAGGAACGGGTGGAGCGGCTGCTGCGGCCGTGCGGTGCGGATTTCGACGCGTTCCTGCTGCGGCTCGCGGGTAATCCGCCGGAGCTGGAGACCGTGGCGAACCTGATGGTGGACGGCGGCTTCGCCCGCGCCGTCCCTGTGGAGAGGTGAGAGCGCGATGGTGACCTTCGCGCAGGCCCAGGAGCGCGCCGAGCGCTGGGTCAACGGCGACGTACCCGGATACCAGCACCGCGAGGTGCGCGTCCGCGAGTTCGACCTGGGCTTCGTGGCCTGGGCCGAGGACCGCGAGAGCGGGCCCGTCTCGGACGGCGGCAACCTGCGGCTTGTCATCGCCAGGGACAGCGGCGAGACCACGCTGTGGCCCGCCCTTCCGGTGGGCGAGGTCATCCGGCGTTACGAGGAGGAGTACGGCACCGAGGAGCCGGTCGCCCCCGCCGCAGCGCCGCAGCAGCGGCTCGACCTGGAGGCGACGTCCTTCTTGCTGACGCCGCCGGAGTGGCTGCAGGAGGCCGCCGACAAGATGGGCATCCCGGACCGGCGTGCCGACGCCTCCGGGCCGTCCGCCGCTCCTGGTGCGCCGTCTGCTCCCGCTCCGGCCGCTGATGCCTCGCAAGGGGGTTCCTCGGGTGGTGGCGGCAGCCTGTCGGGTGCCAGCCCGTGGGACGGGGCGGACACCGGTGGTGTCGGCAGCGGTGAGGCGCAGGCGCCGCCCGCGACGGTCTTCGCGCCGCCGCTGATGGGCAGCGACGAAGACGACACGCCGTCTCCGCCGCCGGGCTCCAGGTCCGAGGCCCGGACCGAACTGCTGCCCGAGGGCAGTGTGCTGCCCAGGACGGCCATCGCACCCGCGCTCGACGTGCCCGGCGCCGGGAGCGGGCAGTCCGCTCAGGACCCGGCCACCGGCTCCGACCCGCAGCAGCCGTCTCACCCGTCGGGCGCCCCGGCGCCCCAGGCGCCTCACCCGTCCCACGGCCCCCAGCCCCCTCAGGTGCCTGGGCAGTCCGGTCAGTCCGGGCAGGCCGGTCAGTCCGGGCAGTCCGGGCAGGACGGCGGGCCGGGAACCGCTGACACCGGCACGGGCGGCGACGGCCACGGAGGCGGTCAGGGAAGCGCCCCAGGGGCAGGAGGCGGAACCGGTGAGGGCCCGGGTGACGGCCCGGGCGGCTCAGGACCGGGCTCCGGAGGCGGAGTGCATCAAGCCGCCACCATGCTGGCCGACCCCTCCCAGGGCGGCCTGTCGATGCCCGGCGCTCCGTCGGCTCCCGGTACCCCGTCGGCTCCGGGCGCCCCGTCGGCTCCGGGCGCCCCGCCGGCTCCTCGCGCGCCGGGAGCCGGCGACATCGCCGACGCCGCCACCAGCAAGGCCCCGCGCGGCTCCCTCCCCCCGCGGCCCTCGCGCGGCAGCG
>NZ_JASKYT010000525.1:0-3340 GCF_041028275.1 Streptomyces sp. PU-14G | reverse complement strand
GAGCGGAGGGCGGGGTGGTCCGCTGGAGCTTCGCCACGCTGCGGGCCCACGTCGTACGCAGTGCCAGGGCAGCCCTCGCCCACGGGCTGCGCAAGGGAGACAGGGTGGCCGTGTGGGCCCCCAACTCCCGTCACTGGATCACCGCCGCGCTCGGGGCCGTCAGCGTCGGCGCCGTCCTCGTGCCGCTGAACACGCGCTACAAGCCCGCCGAGGCCGCCGACATCCTGCGCCGCTCCCGTGCCCGCTTCCTGTTCACCGTCGGCCCCTTCCTCGGCACCGACTACGCCCGCTCCCTCGTCGAGTCGGGCGAGCCGCTGCCCGACCTGGAGCTGACGGTCACGCTGCCCACCCAGGAGGCTGCCGCTGCCTCGGGCGCCGACGCGGGCGCGGGCGCGGGCGCGGGTGCCGGCCCGGCCGGGCCCGCCCTCTCGTACGCCGCTTTCCTCGACAGCGCGGCGGGCGTCGGCGAACAGGAGTGCGCCGCGCGTGCCGCCGCCGTCGCCCCCGACGACCTCTGCGACATCCTCTACACCTCCGGAACGACGGGACGGCCCAAGGGGGTCGGGATCACGCACGGTCAGACGCTGGAGGCGTTCACCGAGTGGGCGCGGGCGGTCGGCCTGCGTGAGGGAGACCGCTACCTGCTCGTCAACCCGTTCTTTCACACCTTCGGTTACAAGGCGGGCGTGCTCGCCTGCCTGCTGACCGGGACGACGATGCTGCCCGAGGCCGTCTACGACGCGGGCCGCGCCCTGCGCCGGGTCGCCGGGGAACGCGTCAGCGTGCTGATGGGGCCGCCGACCATCTTCCACACCCTCATCGACCACCCCGACCGCCTGACCCTCGACCTGTCCTCGCTGCGGCTGGCGGGGACGGGAGCCGCCGGCGTGCCCGTCGACCTGGTGGCGCGGATCAGGCGGGAGCTGGGCGCGGGGGAGGTGTTCACCGCGTACGGGCTCAGCGAGTCCGCCGGTGTCGCCACTGTCTGCCCCACCTCCGCCGACGCGGCCACCGTGGCCCGCACCGTCGGACTCCCGCTGCCCGGCACGCGGGTGCGGATCGTCACCGCCGACGGCAGCGAGGCGGCCCCCGGCGAGCAGGGGGAGATCTGTCTGCGGGGGCGGCATGTGATGCGCGGCTACTGCGACGATCCCGAGGCGACGGCCGCCGCTCTCGACGCGGAAGGCTGGCTGCACACCGGAGACGTCGGCAGCCTCGACGAGCGCGGCTACCTGACCCTTACCGACCGGCTCAAGGACATGTACATCGTCGGCGGGTTCAACACCTACCCCGCCGAGATCGAACAGGTACTGCGCGGCCACCCCGACGTGGCCGACGCGGCCGTCGTCGGCGTACCGGACGCACGCCTCGGCGAGGTCGGCGCGGCCTACGTCGTGCCCCGCGACGGTGCCGACGCCGCCGCGCTGGAGGACGGACTCGCCGGGTGGGCCCGCTCCCGGCTCGCCAACTACAAGCTGCCCCGCACCGTCACCGCCGTGACCGCGCTGCCCCGCAACGCCTCCGGCAAGGTCCTCAAGAACGTCCTGCGCGCCCGCCACGCGGCCACCGGGGCGCCCCGACAGGCACCGGGGCGCCCCGAGACGGGCACCGGCGCGCCCTGACAGCGCCCGACGGCCGTACGCGGGCGCGCGCCGGCCCTCGGACGGGAGGGCGGAAGCCCGCCGCCTCCCACCCACCGGGAAGAGGCATGAGCACGCACCGCGGCCCGCGCATAACGTCCCCGCATGAGCCGTATGAACCGTGTGAGCAGCGACGGCCCGGCGGGCGGCCGGTCCGGGGGCGGTACCGGAACGGGTACCGGAGGCGTGCACACCGACGAGAGTTCCCGGGACGGTATGTCGGGTACCGAAGCGTCCCGCACGGGCGCGTCCCGTACCGACGTGTCCCGTACCGATGCGTCCCGTACCGGCGCGTCCCGCACCGGCGCGTCCCGTACCTACGACGTCGTTGTCATCGGTTCCGGTGCAGGTGGCCTGGCCGCCGGGGTGACGGCACGGCTGCGCGGCCTGTCCGTCGTCGTCCTGGAGAAGACACCCCTGTACGGCGGCACCACCGCGCTCTCCGGCGGCGCGCTGTGGATACCCGACAGCTTCCACCTCGCCGAGGCAGGGCTCGGTGACAGCCGCGCCGCGGGGCGCGCCTATCTGGACGCCACCGTCGGCGACCGCGTACCGGCCGCCCGCAAGGAGGCGTATCTGAGCCAGGGGCCGCGCATGGTGCGCGAGTTCCACGACCGCACCGACGTCAGATTCGTCTACACCGACGGCTACAGCGACTACTATCCCGAGCGTCCCGGCGGCTTCGCACGCGGTCGCTCCATCGAGCCGGAGGTCTTCGACCTCAACCGGCTGCCTGCCGGCGAGCGGGCCCTGATGCGCCGCGCCGCACTGCCCACCTACGGGCTCACCATCACCTCCTACGACTTCCGCTACCTCAACATGGTCGCCCGCACCTGGGCGGGCAAGCGCGCCTCCCTGCGCGTGGGGCTGCGCGCCGCCCGCGCGCTGGCACGCGGCAGCAAGCCGATCGCCCTCGGCGAAGCCCTCATCGCCCGGCTCCGCTACTCCCTCGGCGTCCTGGGCGGCCACCTGTGGCTGGGCACTCCGATGACGCGGCTGCTGACGGACGAGGCAGGCCGCGTGAACGGCGTACGCGCCCGGCACGACGGGCGCGAGATCACCTTCCATGCCCGGCGCGGCGTCGTCCTGGCGTCCGGCAGTTTCGCCAGGGACCAGCGGCTGCGGGAGCGCTATCTGCCCTCTCCGACCCGCGCCGCGTGGAGCTCGGCCCCCGAGGGCAACGACGGCGACGGCCTGCGCGAAGGCCTGCGTCTGGGCGCGGGTGTCGACCTGATGGAGAAGGTGTGGGGCGCGCCCTCCGTCGTGGTCCCCGGCAGGGACGCCCCCTTCTTCCTCGTCGCCGACCGCGGCGTTCCCGGCATGGCCGTCGTGGACGGGCGCGGTGAGCGGTACGTCAACGAGGCGGCCCCGTACCACGAGTTCGTCGAGGCGATGTACGCGCACCGCGAGAAGACCGGCGCCGAAACGGCCCCCTCCTGGCTCGTCCTCGACGCCCGGTCCAAGGCCCGCTACCTGTTCATGGGCCTCTTCCCCGGGCAGCCCTTCCCCCGCGAACTGGTCGGCGGAGGCTTCGTCAAGAAGGCGCGCACGCTGGAGGAACTGGCCGCGCAGATGGACGTCCCCGCCGACAGGTTCGCCCGCACGATCGCACGCTTCAACGCCTTCGCGCGCCAGGGCAGGGACGAGGACTTCGGCCGCGGCGACAGCGCCTACGACCGCTACTACGGAGACCCCACCCT
>NZ_JASKYT010000524.1:0-3839 GCF_041028275.1 Streptomyces sp. PU-14G | reverse complement strand
GCCGGGAGGGGAGGGGGAACACGGTGACAGAGACCGAGTGCTCGGCGGCGTCGTCGGTGGGGGTCGGCCGGGCCGGAAGGCACGTTCGTTCCTTCCGGCCCGGACCGCCGCCCGCGGGGAATGAGGCGGCGGTGTCCCCCAGCCCGCTGTTCCTGTGCAGCGGGCCGACCCACGCGGCTCCCATGGAACCGCTGCCCTCCCAGGCAGGGCAGGCGCATGCGTGGGCGCACGGCCACACGGCCGGGGCACGGGAAACGGCGCCGCGAAACCACCCGGACCGGCGGTGGGCGCGTACGATTCCGGCCGCTCGGCGGGGGGCACGCTGAGGGTGGCACGTGACCCCTGCACGTACACGCGTACGGACATAGATCCCGCCATCCCCCCTGCCACCCCTTAACGGTGGGCATGCGGCGAACTACGCTGTGTTGGCAGTGCTTTCCGCGCCGCGCAGTCGCGCAGTGACGGGAGGGGGCCCCGCGTCAGCCGCGGGGCGGTCGTCGGTGTGGTCAGGGGTGCGCATGTCCAGGGAGTCACGCGGGCCGAATGAGAAACTCGGCACCGTCCTCGCCCTCGCAGGGATCAGCAACGCCGGACTCGCCCGACGGGTCAACGACCTCGGCGCCCAACGGGGCCTCACGCTCCGGTACGACAAGACGTCGGTGGCCCGCTGGGTATCGAAGGGGATGGTGCCGCAAGGAGCGGCGCCCCACTTGATCGCCGCTGCCATCGGCAGCAAGCTCGGCCGTCCGGTGCCGCTCCACGAGATCGGCCTCGCGGACGCCGACCCGACCCCGGAGGTCGGGCTCGCCTTCCCGCGCGACGTGGGAGCCGCCGTCAAATCGGCCACCGACCTCTACCGGCTGGACCTGGCGGGGCGGCGCGGTGGCGGCAGCATCTGGCAGTCCCTCGCCGGATCGTTCGCCGTCAGCGCTTACGCCACCCCCGCCTCGCGCTGGCTCATAACGCCGGCGGACAGTTCGGTCGCCCGCCACATCGAACTCCTCGAAGGGGTGGCCCCGTCCGCCGCCGACGGGGCCAGAACGGACAACGCCGGAACGGGCGCGGCGGGCCCGGCGGACGCGGCCAACGGTTCCCTCGCCACCGTCGAGAACGGGCACCGGCAGCGCGGGCAACACGAGCAGCACGGGCAGCACGGGCACGCGGCCGGTACCGGGCCCGGTACGGGTGCCGGCACCACGACCGGCTCCGCGACGGTCCGTCCCCGCGACGGCCAGCCCGGCACGGAGCAGGACGCCGCCGCCGTACCGCTGCGCGTCGGACACACGGACGTCTCCAAGCTGCGCGAGGCCGCGGACGAGGCACGCCGGTGGGACTCCAAGTACGGCGGCGGGGACTGGCGTTCGTCCATGGTCCCCGAGTGCCTGCGCGTCGACGCCGCGCCGCTGCTGCTGGGCGCCTACACCGACGAGGTCGGACGCTCCCTCTTCGGCGCCACCGCCGAGCTGACCCGACTGGCCGGGTGGATGGCCTTCGACACCGGCCAACAGGAGGCCGCCCAGCGCTACTACATCCAGGCGCTTCGTCTCGCCCGCGCCGCCGCCGACGTGCCGCTGGGCGGCTACGTACTCGCCTCCATGTCGCTCCAGGCCACCTACCGCGGCTTCGCCGACGAGGGCGTCGACCTCGCCCAGGCCGCACTCGAGCGCAACCGCGGGCTGGCGACGGCGCGCACGATGAGCTTCTTCCAACTCGTCGAGGCCCGCGCCCACGCGAAGGCCAACGACGCGCAGGCGTGCGCCGCCGCGCTGGCGGCGGCCGAGAGCTGGCTGGAGCGCTCCAGGCAAGGCGACCCGGACCCCTCCTGGCTGGACTTCTACTCCTACGACCGCCTCGCGGCGGACGCCGCCGAGTGCTACCGGGATCTGAAGGCACCGCGCCAGGTGCGCCGCTTCACGGAGAAGGCGCTCTCGCAGCCGAAGGAGGAGTTCGTGCGCTCGCACGGACTGCGACTGGTCGTCTCGGCCGTCGCCGAACTCGAATCCGGAAACCTCGACGCCGCCTGCGCCGCCGGGACGCGCGCCGTGGAGGTCGCCGGACGCATCTCCTCCGCCCGTACGACGGAGTACGTGCGCGATCTGCTGCACCGCCTGGAGCCGTACGGGGACGAGCCGCGCGTCGCCGAACTGCGGGAGAGAGCCCGGCCGCTGCTGATGGCTCCTGCGTGAGCGGGGCCGCCCGCTCGGGCACGTGTGCGCCGCCGCAAGCGCGTCGGCCCCCGCGTCCTGCGGGTGCGTGCTCTTGGGAGCGTGGGGAGGGAGCGCAGAGAAACCGGGGAGGGATTTCTTGATCGTCGGCGTGACGGGTGCCGCAGCGAGCGGTCAGCGGTGGGGTTCATGATGGTGGGCGTGACCTCGACGTCCAGAAGACTCGACCGCTCAGCCGTCGGCAAGGGCGCCGGCCGGCTCGACTGCGACGTGCTGGTGATCGGCGCCGGCGTCGTCGGGCTGTCCACCGCCTATGCCCTCACCCGCCGGGCCCCCGGAACCCGGGTCACCGTCCTGGAGAAGGAGCCGGGCCCGGCCCGGCACCAGACGGGGCGGAACAGCGGGGTGATCCACAGCGGAATCTACTACCCGCCCGGCTCCCTCAAGGCGCGATTCGCCCTGCGGGGCGCTGCCGAGATGGTCAAGTTCTGCGCGGAGCACGGCATTCCGCACCAGGTCACCGGCAAGCTGATCGTCGCCACGGAACACGAGGAACTACCCCGGCTGCACGCCCTCATCCAACGCGGACGCCAGCACGGCATCCCCGTGCGGGAACTCGGCCCGGCCCAGATCTCCGAACGCGAGCCGCACGTGCGCGGCCTGGCCGCCATCCACGTCGGCACGACGGGCGTGTGCGACTACGTCGCCGTCACCCGGCAGCTCGCGCGCCTGGTACGCGACGCGGACGCCGACGTGCGGTACGGAGCCGCGGGACAGGTCACGGTGATCGACCGCCGCCCAGGCCGCGGCGTCGCGGTCCGCACCGCGGACGGGACAGTGCTGCGGGCACGCGCGCTCGTCAACTGCGCCGGACTGCACTGCGACAGCGTCGCCCGCCTCGCCGGAGACACCCCGCAAGCCAGAATCCTTCCCTTCCGGGGCGAGTACGCCGAGCTGGTCCCCGAGCGCGAACACCTGGTGCGCGGCCTCGTCTACCCGGTGCCCGACCCGGCCTTCCCCTTCCTCGGCGTCCACCTCACCCGAGGCGTCCACGGCGGCGTGCACCTCGGCCCGAACGCCGTGCCCGCGCTCGCCCGCGAGGGCTACACGTGGTCCGCCGTACGCCCCTCCGAGCTGGCGGGACTCGCCGCACACCCCGGCACCTGGCGGATAGCCCGCCGCCACTGGCGCTACGGCGCCGGCGAGATCCACCGCTCCCTCTCACGGCGCTCCTTCACCGCCGCCGTACGGCGCATGCTGCCCGACGTGGCGGAGGCCGACCTGCGCCCCGCACCTGCCGGGGTACGCGCCCAGGCCGTACTGCGGGACGGCACCCTCGTCGACGACTTCCTCTTCGCGGAGGGCCCGCACACGGTCCACGTCCTCAACGCGCCCTCCCCCGCCGCGACGGCCTCCCTCCCGATCGGCAGAGAGATCGCCCGACGGGCGTCGGCCGTACTGGGCGACGGCTGAGAGCCGCCCGATGCCCACCGGGCGTCAGCCGATGCCCGGCGGGACGGGGGCGGCCCTGCGACGGCCGGTCACCGACAGTGGGCCGCCGACCACAGACCGGCCGACGGCCAGGCCCGTCACCCGGTTGTCACTCGCGGCCACCGCTCTCTCCCTCCCCCCTTCGACAACCGTCACCGGTCAAACCGGTGACGACCCGGAGAC
>NZ_JASKYT010000523.1:0-4109 GCF_041028275.1 Streptomyces sp. PU-14G | reverse complement strand
CGCCCCCACGACCCGTCGCACGGCCGCCCCCACGACCCGTCGCACGGCCGCCCCCACGACCCGTCGTACGGCCGCGCGGACGACGGGGGGCTGCGCGGACTCGGCTTCGGTGTGCGCTCGGACTACGACGAGCCCGCCTACGAGGACCGCATGCCGCACCTGCGCGCGGTGCGGCGGCGCCGCCGCTCCCGGCTGACACGGACCGTGAAGGTCGCCATCGCCTGCTGCACGCTGCTGGCCTTCCTCGCCGTCGGCGACCGCTGGGCCGCGCTCTACGCCGAGGGCAAGGCGGCGGACAAGGTGCAGGACTCGCTGCACCTGCACGCCAGGCCCGAGGTCCACATCAACGGCTTCCCCTTCCTCGCCCAGGTGGCGCGCGGCCGGCTCGACCACGTCGAAACCGCGATCCCCGACGTTCCCGCGGGGCGGGTCTCCGTCGCCCAGGTCAGCGGCGACGTGCGGGACGTGGAGATCGTCGGAGACGCCCCGTCGTCCATCCGCGGCGCGGTCCTGGGCCGGATGAAGGGCGACGTGCTGCTCGACTTCGACGACCTCGACCGCGAACTCGGCACCTCCCAGGTGACCTTCACCGCGGGCGGCGAGCACACCGTGCGGGCCGCGGGCGAGCTTCCCGTCGCTGGAACCGTGGTCAAGGTCCGCGCCCGCGCCCAGCTCCAGCGCACCGGCGACCACGGGGTGGGCACCACCGTGGACGAGATGCGGCTGGTCGTGCCCGGCCTGTTCAGCTTCACGCCGGGCACGGGCGAGGACGCGGGCCTGCGGCTGTCCCGTCCGCTGGCCGAACGCATCCAGCACGACGCCGCCAAGGCGCGGGCCCTGTTCGGGGTGCGCTCGATCGCCCAGCGGTTCGGGCTCACCCCCGAGCGGGCCGAGCGGGTACGGCACAGCGAGCGCGAGCTGCACCGGGTGACGGGGGCGCCCCGGTTCGTGGACAAGGTGATGCGGCTCAACATGCTCGACGTCGTCGTCGCACACCCGCAGTTGCTGAGGAAGGTCGGTATCGACCCGGCGCTGGTGGAGGCGCTCAAGAAGATCGAGGAACCGAAGCTCGCCGACAAGCTGGCGCTGCACCTCACCCTGCCGGACCTACCGGGGGACGTGCGGCTGCGCGGCGTCTCCGTCGTCAAGGAGGGCATCCGCGCCGAGCTGACGGGCTCCGACATCCCCTTCGGCAAGACGGCCGCCGGGCGGTAGCCGGCGGCCTGGGACAGGCCCTGAGACCTGTCCCGCGCCCCCTCCGGGGCGCCCGGAACGGGTGAGAAAGGGGGGAAGAGGTCAGGGGGTGGGGTGCGGGCGCCGTAGGCTGGTCGGGTGTTGATGCTCGCGCTGGATACCGCCACACCCGCCGTGACCGTCGCCCTCCACGACGCCGACGGGGACCGCACGCTTGCCGCCGCCCACCAGGTCGACGCCCGCCGCCACGGCGAACTGCTGCTGCCCTGCGTCGAGCGGGTGCTCCAGGAGGCGGGGCGGAAGCTGGCCGAGGTCACCGACCTCGTCGTCGGCGTGGGCCCTGGGCCCTACACCGGGCTGCGGGTCGGTCTGGCGACGGCCGAGGCGTTCGCGGCCGCACTCGGCCAGCGGGTGCACGGCGTGTGCACGCTCGACGGCCTCGCGTACGCCTCGGGGCTCGACGAACCCTTCGTCGTCGCCACGGACGCGCGGCGCAAGGAGGTCTACTGGGCGCGGTACGACGACGCCCGCACGCGGGTGGGCGGACCGGCCGTGGACCGCCCCGCGGACATCGAGGAGCGAGTCGCCGAGGTGCCGTCCGTCGGCGCGGGCGCCGTGCTCTACGACTCCGTCTTCCGCGGTGTGCGCCGCGACCTGCCCGCGGAACAGTCCGCCGCGGCGCTGGCCAGGCTCGCCGCCGAGCGGCTGGCCGGCGGCGCGGAGCTCCTGCCGCCGCGCCCGCTGTACCTGCGGCGCCCCGACGCGCAGGTGCCCGCGGGCTACAAGGTGGTCACCCCGCGGTGAGCCGCGCGCAGAAGGCCAGGGGCGGTGCGGTCACCGGGATCGCCCTGCGCGAGATGCGGTGGTGGGACATCGACCCCGTGCTGGAGCTGGAGGGCGAGCTCTTTCCCGAGGACGCCTGGTCGGCGGGGATGTTCTGGTCGGAGTTGGCCTCCGCGCGCGGTCCGGACGCCACCCGGCGGTACCTGGTCGCCGAGGCGCCGGACGGCTCCCTGGTGGGCTACGGGGGCCTGGCGGCCGTGGCCGGCACCGGCGACATCCAGACCATCGGCATCCTCGCGGCCCACCGGGGGACAGGACTCGGCTCCCGGCTGCTGCGCGCCCTGCTGCGGGCCGCCACCGACTTCGAGTGCGCCGAGGTGCTGCTGGAGGTGCGCGTCGACAACGCGCCGGCGCAGCGCCTCTACGAGCGCTTCGGCTTCGTCCCCCTCGGCATCAGGCGCGGCTACTACCAGCCGGCGAACGTCGACGCGCTGGTGATGCGGCTCGCGGACCCGGCGTCGTACGCCGCGGCGTCGGACGCCGCAGCGCCGGACGCCTGGCAAGGCGCGTTGGCCGACGCGTCCCCGAGCCCGTCCTCGGACCCGTTTCCCCACTCGCCACCGACCACGCACCAAGGAACGAACACCCATGGCTGACGAACCGCTCGTCCTCGGCATCGAGACCTCCTGCGACGAGACAGGCGTCGGAATCGTGCGCGGCCACACGCTGCTGGCCGACGCGGTCGCCTCCAGCGTGGACACCCACGCGCGGTTCGGCGGCGTCGTCCCGGAGATCGCCAGCCGCGCGCACCTGGAGGCGATGGTTCCGACCATCCAGCGGGCGCTCGACCAGGCCGGCGTCGCCGCCACCGACCTCGACGGCGTCGCCGTCACCGCGGGCCCGGGCCTCGCGGGCGCCCTGCTGGTCGGGGTCTCCGCGGCCAAGGCGTACGCGTACGCGCTGGGCAAGCCCCTCTACGGCGTCAACCACCTGGCCTCCCACATCTGCGTCGACCAGCTCGAACACGGCGCACTGCCGGAGCCGACGATGGCCCTGCTGGTGAGCGGCGGCCACTCCTCCCTGCTGCTCGCGCCCGACATCACCGCCGACGTGCGGCCGCTCGGCTCCACCATCGACGACGCGGCGGGCGAGGCCTTCGACAAGGTCGCCCGCGTGCTGAACCTGGGCTTCCCCGGCGGCCCCGTCATCGACAAGTACGCCAAGGAGGGCGACCCCGACGCGATCGCCTTCCCGCGCGGCCTGACCGGGCCGCGCGACGCGCCCTACGACTTCTCCTTCTCCGGGCTCAAGACCGCCGTCGCCCGCTGGATCGAGGCCCGGCGCAACGCCGGTGAGGAGGTGCCGGTCGCCGACGTCTCCGCCTCCTTCCAGGAGGCGGTCACCGACGTGCTGACCCGCAAGGCCCTGCGCGCCTGCCGCGACGAGGGCGTCGACCACCTGATGATCGGCGGCGGCGTCGCCGCCAACTCGCGGCTGCGCGCCATGGCCGAGGAACGCTGTGCCGCCGCCGGGATCACCCTGCGCGTGCCCCGCCCCAAGCTGTGCACCGACAACGGCGCCATGGTCGCCGCGCTCGGGGCCGAGATGGTCGCCCGCAACCGCGCCGCCTCCGCCTGGGACCTGCCCGCCGACTCCTCCCTCCCGGTGACCGAGCCGCACGTCCCCGCCCCGTCCCCGAGCCACACACACGACCACGTGCACGAGACGAGCAGGAAGAACCTCTACGCCTGATGCCGACGGTAGCCCTCATGTGGGAGGCCAAGGCCGCACACGGCCACGGCCCCGCTCTTTTGGAGTGGGCCCGCTCCGCCGAGCTGGCCGCGCCCCCCTCCCGCCGCGAGCACTTCACAGCGCCGGGCGACCGCGTCCTCGTCATCACCTGGTGGAGCGGCCCTTACGACGCGGATGTCCCCGAACTTCCCGACCCTCCGGGCGACCTCGTCGCCCGCCCGGTGCACCGGTGGAGGTTCGCACAGGTGTGACCCGGGGGCCCGAGTGCGCTGACCCGGGGGGCCCGAGTGCGCTGGCGGTGGGGGCGCGGCAGTATGGGGCCCGCCGGCGCGAGCCGGGACGGCGCCGAGGAGACAGCGGGGAGCGGGGGAGCACATGCG
>NZ_JASKYT010000522.1:0-3885 GCF_041028275.1 Streptomyces sp. PU-14G | reverse complement strand
CGAGTGGGCTGGGTGAGCCGAGTGGGTCGGGTAGGCCGGGTGGGCCGAGCGGACCGACCGTGGCAGGTGGACCGGCCGTGCGGGACAGAGGAACCGTGCGCGCACCGGTCGTCACCGCGTTGCACCTGTCGGCGTTCCGGGTACTGCGGGCGCGGAGCGTCCCGCTGGGGCCGCTGACAGTGGTGACGGGGCCGAGCGGGAGCGGCAAGACGAGCGTGCTCCAGGGCTACGCGTCCCTGGCCCGGCTCGCTGCGGGAGCCGCGCTGGAGGACGTCTTCGCGTCCGGCCGCGGCGAGCCCTCCCCGTACGTACCGCAGTCCGCCAGGCCGGACCGGCAGGGCCGGCGCGGCTTCCGGCTCGGCTGCGCCGTGGCGGGACCCGCGGGGGCGCTGCGCTTCGACGTCGCCGTGCAGGCGGAACCGGAACTGCGCGTGGTCGGTGAGCGGTTGACCGACGAACACGGCAGCACGCTGCTGGCCACCGCGCTGCGCGACCCGGCGCGGCGCGCCGTCGAGGCCACCTGCCGGGCGGCGGGAGCGGCCCGCGCCCTGCGCACCCCCTTCCCCGACGACCGGCTGGCCCTCCCGCTGCTGCCGCTGCGCATGGCGGGCACGACGGGGGACGAGCGGGCGCTGCTCCAGGCCGCCGAGCAGGTCGTCGTCGCCCTGCGGTCGGCCTTCGGCTGCGACCCGGTACCGGCCAGGATGCGGGAGCCGGTCGCGGTGGCGGACGGGATGCTGCGCGGCGACTGCGCCAACCTCGCCGACGTGCTGCGCCGCACGCGAGCGGAGTGCGCCACCCGGCACGCGGCACTGCTGGCGGCGGTACGCGAAGGCTGTGCGGGCACGAGGGCCGAACTGCGGGCCGAGGAGTGCGGGCCCGGCCTGGTGCGGGCCGTGCTGGAACAGGGGGACGCGGGCACCGTGACACCCGTGGCATGGCTCGGCGACGGCGAACTGCGCTTCCTGGCCCTCGCGCTGGTGCTGCTGACGGGACCCGGCGTGCTGTCGGTGGACACCGTGGACGAGGTGCCTGCCGCCCGGCGGGCGATGGCGGTACTGGCGGACGGCCCCGACCGTGGGCTGGACGAGCGCCAGACGGCCGCGGTGATGGCGCTGGCGAGCCGGATGAGCGAGCGGGGCCATGTGCGGCTGCTGGCGACGGGGGCACCGAGCGGCCTCCTGGCACGGGAGGCCGCGAAGCGGGAGGAAGTGTGCCTGGTAGACCTGGGGGCGTGAACGAGACGCACGACGGCACATACGGCAACGGCGGCGCGCACCGAGACAGTGGCGCGCACGGAGACAGTGGCGGAGACGGCGGCGCGCGCGCAGGCGCGGGAGCTCGCGACGTGGTCGGGCTCCAGCAGCGCCTGGCACGGTTCGCGGCGGAACGGGACTGGGGGCAGTACCACACGCCGAAGAACCTGGCGGCTGCCCTGAGCGTCGAGGCCGCCGAACTGGTGGAGATCTTCCAGTGGTTGACCCCCGAGCAGTCGGCGCGGGTGATGGCGGAGGGCGGGTCGGCGGCACGGGTGGAGGACGAGGTCGCCGATGTGCTCGCCTACCTCCTCCAGTTCTGCCACGTGGTGGGGGTCGACCCCCTCGCAGCGCTGGAAGCAAAGATCGAGAGGAACGAAACGCGTTTCCCGAGGCCCGGAACCGGTCACTCTATGGAGTGACGGAGTTATCCACACGAGCCTTTTTATCCACAAAATCCCGAAACCCCCTGGCGGAGCTGGCCATTGACAGTCACGCTGGGTAGCGACCAGTGAGGGGGAAGCAGATGGATGCTGTACGGCTCATCGCCGCCACACGGCAGGCGCTCGCGCTCAGCGCCGACGTCGCCCAGATCGTGACGGAAGCCTGGCAGGCCCAGGCCCTCGCCGTGGCGGTGGGCAGCCATCTCGCGGTCAGCGGTCCTCCGGCGGTGCGGTCGGAGGCGCTGGGCCTGAGCGAGGTGGGCACCCGGGCCGGCGGATCCAGACACCACACCGTTCCGCGCGCCGGTGGCGTCCGCGCGGCCCAGTTGTCCGCGATCGACGACCCCCGCCGTACCCTCGACGACCTGGGCGCCCTCCTCGGCGAGGCGGGGGTCGCGCTGGTGGGTGTCGCGGTCACCGCCGAGGACGAGGCGCTCTACTGGCAGTGCATGGAGGCCATCGACGCGGCGGACGAGTCCGGAGACCGGGTCGCCGCCATCCTGCGCACCCTGGCGATGCGCGAGCGCGGCAGCCTCGCATAGCGCCCGGTGCCGCGTTCGGCCAGGCGGAGACCCACCGGGCCGGCCGGGCGCGCAGCCGGACGGTTGCCGGTGTCCCGGCTTGGGCACGGCGCCCGGCGGCCGTCGTCGTGTGGCTCTCCCTGCCCTCCGGAATGTGGCGGCTGGCGGTCGTCGCGGGTGTCCCGCCGGGTCTGGGCCGCAGCGAGTACGACGCGATGCTCGTCGGTGACGGCGCACCACTGGCGCCGCCGCACTCGCGCCGAGGCTTACCCCCCTTCGCCCGCGCCGAGTTCGTAGCCCGCCTCGTCGACGGCGGCACGGACGTCGCCGAGGTCGAGCGCGTGGGCGCTGGTCACCGTGACGGAGTCACCCTCGACGTCGACCGCGACGGCGGTCACGCCGGGCAGGCCTCGCAGTTCCTCGGTGACGAAGCCCGCGCAGTGACCGCAGGCCATGCCGAGCACGGTGTAGGTCCGCGTGATCATGCGGCGCCCCCCTGCTCCAGTGGGCGCGTGCGCGTGAGCATGTGGGCGCTGCGCAGGCGCCCTTCGGGTGCGAACCGGCCGAAGAAGGAGACGTCGACGTCCAGGTCCCGCTTGCGGTCGTGCACGTGGAGCGTGTAGCGGGCGGCGATCCGGTCGCCGTCCGCCAGCGCGTCGTGGATCTCCACCGCGAGGGAGGGCTTGTGCTTGCGGGTGGGCCGCGTGTGCGCGATGAGCTTGCCCCGGTCCATGCGGTGCCCGTCGGCGAACTGGACGACGTCCGGGGTGTGGTAACGGTCGACGACGGTTTCGGTGTCCTCCTCACCGTGCACCAGGTCGTGGTGGAACGCGGTGAAGAACGCGGTGAGGAAGCCCTGCGGGTCGGTGGTGTCGAACGGTCTCATGGCGATCCCTTCTCCCGAACTCTTACACCCTGTAAGATATGACGGCCCCTAGAATATTGACAAGGTGTAAGAGATGGCGCGTTCACGAAACCCGCACCCCCGTGCCGACGCCCGCCGCAGCCGGGCCGCGATCCTCGACGCGGCGCTCGGGCTGCTCAACGTGCAACCCGAGGCCAGCATCGAAGCCGTCGGCCGGGCCGCGGGGGTGACCCGGCAGACCGTCTACGCCCACTTCCCCTCCCGCGAACGGCTGCTGGCCGCGGTGGTCGACCACCTCACCGAGCAGACCGTCGCCGCGATGGAGGAGGCAGCCCCCGACTCCGGACCGGCCGCGGAAGCGCTGCTGCGGCTGCTCGACGCCGCCGAGCGGATCGCCGGGCGTTACCCGGCGCTGGCGCAGCAGGCCGGCTCGCTGCCCGCGAGCGCCGAGGAGGACCGGGCCCGGCACGCTCCGGTCGCCGACCTGCTGGGGCGGGTCGTGCGGCGCGGGCAGGCGAGCGGGGAGTTCGACGGGCACACCTCGCCGGACTGGTTCGTCGCCGCCACGATCGCCCTGGCCCACGCGGCGAGCGGCGAGTCCGACGCCGGACGGCTCTCCCCCGAGGAGGCCCGTCGGGCGCTGCGCAGCAGCCTGTTCCGACTGCTCGGCGTGGAGCGGGCGCCGGGCGGAGAGTCCGACCCCCCTTCCGGCCGGTCAGCCGACGCGGGACGGCGGACGCCGAGGCGGCGGACGCCGAGSGACCGGCGGGGGCCCGTCGAGAAGGGGGACCCGGCGGGGG
>NZ_JASKYT010000521.1:0-4110 GCF_041028275.1 Streptomyces sp. PU-14G | reverse complement strand
CCCGAGGACTGAGCGGCACACCGGGCGAACCCTCTCCCCGCACCCGGCCGCCTTCCGCTCCGTTGTCGGTGCCCGCTGATAGAACTCGGCACAAGGACACCACCCCCGGGAGGGACCGACATGAGCACACGCACCGTCAGTTCGGCCGACGGCACCACTCTCGCCCACGAACGGTTCGGTGACGGCCCGCCGGTCGTGCTGGTCGGCGGGGCGATGAGCGCACGCGGGGCGGGCGAGCCGCTGGCCCGGCAGCTGGCCGGCCTCGGCATGTCCGGCGTGGTCTACGACCGCAGAGGCAGAGGCGACAGCGGGGACACCCTGCCCTATGCGCCCGAGCGGGAGGCGGAGGACCTGGCAGCGGTCGTCGGCGCGCTCGCCGCGCAGGAGGGCGGGGGGGCGGTGTACGTGTGCGGGGTGTCGTCCGGCGGCATCGTCGCGCTGAACGCCGCGGCGCGGGGGGACAGGGCGTTCGAGAGGCTGGTCCTGTTCGAGCCGCCGTTCACGGGAGCCGCCGGGCAGCCGCAGGCCTCCTCGCACGCCGCGCACCTGGCCGAGCTCGTCGGCGAGGGACGCCGCGCCGAGGCGGTCGCCTACTTCATGGCGGAGATCGTGGGCCTGCCGCCGCAGGCCGTCGATGGCGCGCGGCAGTCGCCCGCCTGGGGCGAGATGCAAAAGCTCGCCCACACGCTCGTCTACGACACGACGCTGCTGGGCGACGCGGATCTGCCGGCCGACACGCTGGCCGCGGCGGACCTGCCCGCTCTGGTGCTCAGCAGCGAAGCCAGCACGCCCGTGCTGAGGGAAGCGGCCCGCGCCACGGCGGACGCGCTGCCGCACGGCGGCCACCGCGCGCTGGCCGGCGCGTTCCACCACGTCCCCCCGGAGCAACTCGCCCCTGTCGTGCGGGACTTCCTGCTCGCCTGACGGGGGCTGGGAGGGGTGCGCTCGGGCTGAGGTGAAACCGCTCACCCGGGGGGCGCCCCTTCGCCCTACACTTTGCGATCATGTCAATCGACGCCGGGAACCCCGCCCCTCCGCAGCCCCCGCTCTTCGACACGATGGCGACCATGCGCGCCATGCGGCGGCTGAAGCCCGACCCCGTGCCGGACGCCCTGCTGGAACAGCTCATACAGGCAGCCGTCTGGGGCCCCAGCGGGGGCAACATGCAGCGCTACGAGTATGTGCTGGTCACCGACCGCGCCGTCATGGAACGGCTGGCCCCCCTGTGGAAGCGCTGCGTGGACGCCTACCTGGCCACCACGGGCAAGCACGGCCCCGAGGGCATGGACGAGGCCGCGTACGGGCGGATGGTCGCCGCCATCGAATACCAGCGCGACCACTTCGCGCAGACCCCCGCCCTCGTCATCCCCTGCTACCGCATGCCCGCCCAGGCGCCGGACGAGGAAGGCCTCCGCCGCTTCGCTGAGGCGCTCGGCGAGAGCGCCACCCAGGAATTCGCCCGCATCCAGGAGCGCTTCGCCGCGCTCGCGGAGGGCTCGTGCGTCTACCCCGGGGTACAGAACCTGCTGTTGGCCGCGCGCGGTCTCGGTCTCGCCGCCAACATCACCATCTGGCACCTGATGCTGGAGACGGAGTGGAAGCAGGCACTGGGCATCCCCGAGGACATGCACACCTTCGCCGCGATCCCCGTGGGCTGGCCCCAGGGCAACTTCGGTCCGGTGCGGCGGCGCCCCGTCGCCGAGGTGATCCACCGCGACGGCTGGTGAGAAGAGGGCGACGGGGTGAGTGACGCGGCGGCGGTGCCGCAGGCCGCGCTGACGTGGGCGGCCGGAGCCGTGGGCTCACGGGCCCGGGTGAGCCGCGTGCGGCGGCTGGCCGGAGGCACCCACGCCGCGACCCACCTGCTGCTGATCGACGTGCCGCAGACCGAGGTGGTGCTGCGCCGCTTCCCGCCCCGGGACCCCGCCCCCGCCCGGGAGGCGGCGGTGCTGCGTGCCCTCGACGGGCTCGACGGCCGGGCGCCCCGGCTGCTGGCCGTCGACCCCGAGGGGCGGCACTGTGGTGCACCGGCCGTGCTGACCACGCGGGTCCCGGGCGGTGCCGACATCCGGCCCGCGGACCCCGAGGCCGCGGCGCGTGGTCTGGCCGCCGCGCTCGCCCTCGTCCACGCCGTGCCCCGTGCCAGATTGTCCGGGCTCCGCGACTGCCTGGCCGCAGCCCGTTCCTCGTCCCTGCGCGCGGGGGAGGACGCGGACGAGGGGCCTGCCGCGCCGGTGGTCGCCGCGCACGAGGAGCGGCTGGCTCGCGAGCCCCGCGTGCTGACGCACTACGACTACTGGTCGGGCAACGTCCTGTGGGAGGGGAGCGCACTGTCCGGGGTGGTCGACTGGTCCGGCGCCGGGTCGGCACCGCGAGGCTTCGACGTGAGCTGGTGCCGGCTCGACCTCGTCCTGCTGCACGGGCCCGCCCTGGGCCACGCCGTGGCGGACGCGTTCCGTGAGGCCTACGAGAGCGCCGCGCGCGTCGAGGTGTCCGACCTGGTGCTGTGGGACCTGTTCGCGCTCAGGAACGCGTACCGCTCCGTCACCACCTGGCTGCCCAACTACCGCGGTCTGGGCCGCACCGACCTGACCGAGGAGGATCTGCGGGCCCGCCACACGGCGTGGACGGCGGCCCGCCTGCACGCCTGGCGGGAGGGGCGGAGATGAACGGGGGCTGCCGAGCCCGACGTGCGCGTATCACCGGCTTCCGCGTCGGTACTCGGCACGGGCGACACCCTGGTGATGGGATGCCGTCAACGCGGGGGAGACCCGCAGCCCGATTCTGAGGAGGAACCGGCATGAGCAGCGCTGCCACCGGCGAAGGCGCCGGGAACACGGAATACGGCCGCAAGGCGTTCAAACGGTCCAAGAGCCACTTCGCCGACCGCATCACCGCCGACGGCCGCGACGGCTGGCCGGTCGAGCCGGGCCGCTACCGGCTGATCGTCAGCCGTGCCTGCCCGTGGGCCAGCCGCGCTCTGGTCTCACGGCGGCTGCTGGGGCTGGAGGACGCGCTCTCGCTCGGCGTCACCGACCCCATCCAGGACGACCGCAGCTGGCGCTTCACCCTCGATCCCGACGACCGCGACCCGGTGCTGGGCATCGGCTTTCTGCACGAGGCGTACGACAAGCGGGAGACGGACTACCCGGGCGGGGTGAGCGTCCCGGCGGTCGTCGACGTGCCCAGCGGCAAGCTGGTCACCAACGACTTCCAGCAGATCACCCTCGACCTGGCCACCGAGTGGCGGGACCTGCACAGGCCGGGGGCTCCCGACCTGTATCCCGAGGCGCTGCGCGACGAGATCGACGAGGTGGCCGAGGGGATCTACCGCGACGTCAACAACGGCGTCTACCGCGCGGGCTTCGCCACCTCGCAGGAGGAGTACGAGGCCGCGTACCGGGACGTCTTCCGCCGTCTCGACCAGGTGTCCGAGCGGCTGCGCGACCAGCGCTACCTGGTGGGCGACACCCTCACCGAGGCCGACATCAGGCTGTTCACCACGCTGGTGCGGTTCGACGCCGTCTACCACGGCCACTTCAAGTGCAACCGCAACAAACTGGAGCAGGACCCGGTGCTGTGGGGGTACGTGCGCGACCTGTACCAGACACCGGGCTTCGGCGACACGGTCGACTTCGACCACATCAAGCGGCACTACTACGTCGTCCACACGGGCATCAACCCGACCTCCATCGTGCCCGCGGGGCCCGACCTGTCCGGCTGGCTGACCCCGCACCATCGCGAACAGCTCGGCGGGCGCCCCTTCGGCGACGGCACCCCACCTGGCCCGGTGCCCGCCGGTGAGGAGATTCCGGTCGGCCACCGCCCCTGACGGCCTGCCCTCGAAGCCCGCACCGGCCGGTCTCCCACCGGCCGGTCTCCCACCGGCCGGTCTCTCACGGGCCGGTCTCTTGCCGGCCCAGCGGGAAGCTGAGCCAGGGCAGCCAGCGGCCCTCCTCGTGGACGACCAGGTCGACGGAGTCCACCCGCGCCGTCACCGGGAGACGCTCACGCAGGTGGGCCTCGGCTGCCCTGTGCACGTCCTCGCCGCCGCTGTTGGCCACCGTCAGGTGCGGTGCGAGCTCGCCGAAAAGTCCGCCGTAGGGAGGG
>NZ_JASKYT010000520.1:0-3489 GCF_041028275.1 Streptomyces sp. PU-14G | reverse complement strand
TCCGCGACCACGGCGAGAGGCGGTGCCCGATGAGCACGGCCTCCCCCGCGTCGCTCGGCGACGAGACGACAGGCACCGTCCCCACGGCCCGCGGTGGCGGGCGGGGCGGGCGCGGCACCCCGCCGCCCCGCACCCCCGCGGCCCGCAAGCGCCTCCTCGGACTCGACCACGGCGCCTGGTTCCTGCTGCTGCCCGCGCTGCTGCCGATCCTGGTGCTGAGCGCGGGGCCGCTGCTGTACGCCATCTCGCTCGCGTTCACCGACGCCCAGTTCGGGCGGACCGTGGAGACCGACTTCATCGGCGTCACCAACTTCGCCGACCTGCGCTTGGACTCGCTGTTCTGGGAGTCGTTCCGCATCGGCCTGGTGTGGGCGGTGGCCGTCACCGCGGTGCAGCTGGTGCTGGCACTGGGGCTCGCGCTGCTGCTCAACCAGAACCTGCGCTTCCGCTGGCTGGCCCGCACCCTGGCGCTGGTGCCCTGGGCGATGCCGGAGGTCGTCGTCGGCATCATGTGGCGGCTCGTCTACCACCAGGACGCCGGCATCCTCAACAAGACGCTGCGGCAGCTCGGGCTCATCGGGGAGAATGTCGACTGGCTGACGAACCTCTCCCTCGCGCTGCCCGCCGTCATCCTCGTCGGCGTGTGGGCGGGCATGCCGCAGACCACCGTCGTGCTGCTGGCCGGGTTGCAGAACGTGCCCCACGAGCTGTCGGAGGCCGCGCAGCTCGACGGCGCCGGGATATGGCGGCGGTTCGCCTCGGTGACCTGGCCCGCGCTCAAGCCGGTGGCCGTGGCGATGACCGCGCTGAACTTCATCTGGAACTTCAACTCCTTCGGGCTGGTCTACGTGCTCACCCAGGGCGGGCCGGGCGGCCAGACGCGGCTCCCGATGCTCTTCGCCTACGAGGAGGCCTTCAAGTACGGCCAGTTCGGCTACGCCGCCGCGATGGGCGTCGTGATGATCGCCGTCGTCGCCGTGTTCCTCACGGTGTTCCTGCGCAAGCGCCTCAAGGAGGACGCCATATGAGCGGCACGAGCAGCGTCGGCGCGCCGACCGCGCGCACGAGCGCGCCCCCCGCCGGGCACGGGCGCCGGCGCACCCTGCGGCTCGCGGGCCGCACCGGGCAGTACGCGGGGCTCCTGTGCTATCTCGTCTTCCTCGCCTTCCCCCTGGTGTGGCTGGTCTCCACCTCCTTCAAGTCACCGCAGGAGCTGGGCCGGATCGATCCGACGTGGCTGCCGCGCCACCCCACGCTGGACAACTTCCGCGCGGCCTTCGAGGCCCAGCCGCTGGCCCGCTCGGCGCTCAACAGCCTGATCGTCGCCGGCGGCGCCACCCTCGTCTCCGTCGCGCTCGCCGTGCCGGCCGCCTACGCGCTGGTGCGCTACCGCTCCCGGGTGAGCACGGCCGCCAACGGGTGGGTGCTGGTCAGCCAGATGTTCCCGTTCGTGCTGGTGATCATCCCGCTCTTCCTCGTCCTGAAGAACCTGCACCTGGTCAACTCCCTCGGTGGGCTGATCATCGTCTACGTCGTCTGGAACCTGCCGTTCTCGCTGTGGATGCTCCAGGGCTACGTCAAGGCGGTGCCCGTCTCGCTGGAGGAGGCCGCCGCGGTGGACGGGGCGAGCAGGCCGCGCATCCTGCGCAGCGTCGTGCTGCCCCTGCTGGCGCCCGGCCTGGTGGCGACGCTGATGTTCTCCTTCGTCACCGCCTGGAACGAGTTCTTCTTCGCCCTCGTGCTGCTCAAGTCCCCGGAGACCCAGACGATGTCCGTCATCCTCACCCGCTTCCTCGGCGACGAGGGCGTCGCCGACCTGGGCCCGCTGGCCGCCGCCTCGGTGCTCGCGACGATCCCGAGCCTGCTGTTCTTCGCCCTGCTCCAGCGGCGGCTGGCCTCCGGGATGCTGGCCGGGGCGGTGAAGGGCTGATGCGCTACGCACCGAGGGGTACGCGCGGTGCCGCCCGCGCCGCGACCGCCGCCCTGCTGGCCTGCGCCCTGCTCACCTCCTGCGCGGGCGGCGGCGAGGGCGGGGGCGAGGGCACCGTCACCCTGGACTACTACAGCCTCGCCTGGCAGAAGGAGTCCGTCGCCGCGAACAAGAAGCTGGTCGCGCGGTGGAACAAGACCCACGCCAAGGTGAAGGTCCGCTACGTGCAGGGCGCCTGGGACACCGTCCACGACCAGCTGCTGACCTCCTTCGAGGGCGGTGAGGCGCCCGACATCATCCACGACGACGCGAGCGACCTGACCGACTTCGCCTACGGCGGCTACCTGGCCGACCTGCGCGACTATCTGCCGAAGGGATCCCGCGCCGCCATCCCGCAGGCCGGCTGGGACGCCGTGACGATGAACGGCGGACGCGTCTACGGCGTGCCGTTCCTGCAAGAGCCCAAGGTGATCATCGCCAACAAGAAGCTGCTGGAACGCTCCGACGTGCGGATACCGACCGCGCACCACCCCTGGACGTGGGACGAGTTCGAGCAGGCCGCGAAGAAGCTGACCCGCGACAAGGACGGCAACGGCAAACCCGAGCGGTACGGCGCCGTGTGGCCGATGAAGGAGCCGGTCAAACAGTCCGTCAACCTCTCGCTGTCCACCGGCGGACGCCTCTTCACCCGCGAGCGGACCGGCGACGGCACCAAGAACACCGTGCGGTTCGCCGAGCGCGACGCGGCCATCAGCAAGCTCATCCACCGCCAGGTCAACGAGGACCGCACCGCGCCGCGCAGCGGGCTGGGCATGGGCGGCTCCGACACGCTGCCCGGGTTCTTCGCCGGGCGCTACGCGATGGTGCCGCTGAACTTCTCCTTCCGCCAGCAGGTGCAGCAGCAGGCGCCCGACGGTTTCGAGTGGACCGTCCTGCCGCTGCCGCGCGGTCAGCGCGAGGGCGAGAACGCGCAGGGCGTCGTCCCGCAGACCCTCTCCGTGGCGCAGGAGAGCGAGCACAAGAAGGCCGCGGCCGACTTCGTCGCCTACATGACCACCCCCGAGCACCAGGCCGTCCTCGCCAAGGGCGACTGGCTGCTGCCCACCGCGAAGGAGGCTTTGCAGGACCCCGAGATCAACCGGCGCGAGGACGGCTGGCGCACGGGCGCCCGGATCGCCCGCACCCTGCGGCCCTCGCCGACGCTCGGCGTGCGCGGCTACGCGGAGTGGTCCGACAAGGTCGCCACCCCCGCCTTCCAGCGCTACTACAGAGCCGACACCGACCTGGACGCGCTGCGTGACGCGCTGGTCGACGACGGCAACCTGATCCTCGACCGCTACCAGCGATGACCCCTCCGGCTCCGCTGGGAAGGGACGAACGCCGCAGCTGAGTCCGTCCCCTGCCCGCCGGGCCCGCTCCTCCCCCAGCCCTCGGCCGGGAGGTGCCCCAAGGTTCTCCGCCGTCGCGGCGGAGAGAGTGCGCCCCAGCGCACGGCACGGAAAACGCACAGAAAGAGCTCCGCATGAGCGCCGAGCTGTCGGCCGCAGCACCGCCCGTAC
>NZ_JASKYT010000052.1:0-30272 GCF_041028275.1 Streptomyces sp. PU-14G | reverse complement strand
TACCTGCTCGTCGTCCACGGCGGCGACGGCCCGCCCACGCTCCTGACGCTCCGCGTCGTCCGCGGGCACGGCCGCGACCAGCACGCCCAGCTCGGGACGGTGCACCTCGACCCCGACGAGGCGGCCCGCGCGCTGGAGGCCGCCGGGGTCGAGGTGCACCGTCCCGAGCTGGGCGTGCTGGTCGCGGCCGTGCCCGCGGACGACGCGGAGCGTCAGGAGCGTGGGCGGGCCGTCGCCGCCGTGGACGACGAGCAGGTACGGCTGCGCTCCGCGGTCAAGTCCCGCGACGGCTTCTTCACCACCTTCTGCATCAGTCCTTACTCCCGCTACGTCGCCCGCTGGTGCGCCCGCCGGGGGCTGTCCCCCAACCAGGTCACCACCGCCTCGCTCGTCACCGCGCTGATCGCCGCCGCCTGCGCGGCCACGGGGGAGCGGTGGGGCTTCGTGGCGGCCGGCGTGCTGCTGATCGCCTCGTTCGTCCTGGACGCCGCCGACGGCCAGCTCGCCCGCTACGACCTCCAGTACTCCAAGCTGGGCGCCTGGCTGGACGCCACCTTCGACCGCGCCAAGGAGTACTCCTACTACGCGGGCCTGGCGCTGGGCGCCTCCCGCGGCGGCGATGACGTGTGGGCGCTGGCGCTCGGCGCCATGCTGCTGATGACCGCGCGGCACACCGTCGACTTCTCCTTCAACGAGGCCAGCCACGACGACTCCGCCAACAGCAGCCCCACGGCCGTGCTCTCCCAGCGGCTGGACTCCGCCGGCTGGACGGTGTGGGTGCGCCGGATGATAGTGCTGCCCATCGGCGAGCGCTGGGCCCTCATCGCCGTCCTGACGGCCGCCACCACGCCGCGCGTCACGTTCATCGTGCTGCTGGTCGCGGGCGCCTTCGCCGCCTGTTACACGACCGCGGGGCGGCTGCTGCGCTCCGTGCGCCGCAGGGCCCGCACCGACCGCGCCGCCGAGGGGGTACGCGCCCTCACCGACAGCGGCCCGCTCGCCGAGCTCGCCGCCCGGGCACTGCGCCCGGTACGCCTTCCCAGCCTCGGCGCGCCCGCGCTCGCCCTGCTGGGCGGCGCCGTGATCCTGGCCACCGCGTGGGCCACGCCGCTGGGCAGCTACTGGCCGGTCGTGGCAGCCGCCGGGTACGCGCTGTGCTCGGGCGTGGTGCTCGCCCGGCCGCTCAAGGGCCCGCTCGACTGGCTGCTGCCCCCGATCTTCCGCATCGCGGAATACGGCACGATCCTGGTGCTGGCCGCACGCTCCGAGGCCGACGGCGCGCTTCCCGCGGCCTTCGGGCTGGTCGCGGCTCTCGCCTACCATCACTACGACACGGTGTACCGCATCCGCGGTGGCACCGGAGCGCCTCCGCACTGGCTGGTGCGGGCGGTCGGGGGGCACGAAGGACGGACCCTGGTGGTCGCCGTCGTCGCCGCCCTCTGGCTGGGCGGCGGGCACCCCGAGGGCTTCCTCTTCGCGCTGACCGCGCTCGCCGTGGTCATCGCGGTCCTGGTGCTCGCCGAGAGCATCCGTTTCTGGGTGTCCTCGCAAGCACCCGCAGTACACGACGAAACAGGAGAACCCGCATGATCGGCCTCGTGCTGGCCGCCGGCGCCGGACGGCGTCTGCGCCCCTACACCGACACACTGCCCAAGGCCCTGGTGCCCGTGGGCCCTGGAGAGGAGGGGGAAGCGACCACCGTCCTCGACATCGCCCTGGCCAACTTCGCCGAGGTCGGTCTCACCGACGTCGCGGTCGTCGTGGGCTACCGCAAGGAGGCCGTCTACGAGCGGCAGGCCGAGCTGGAGGCCAAGCACGGCGTCAAGCTCACCCTGATCGACAACGACAAGGCCGAGGAGTGGAACAACGCCTACTCCCTCTACTGCGCCCGTGAGGTCTTCAAGGAGGGCGTGCTGCTGGCCAACGGCGACACCGTGCACCCCGTCTCCGTCGAGAAGACGCTGCTGGACGCGCGCGGCAACGGCCAGAAGATCATCCTGGCGCTCGACACCGTCAAGGACCTGGCCGACGAGGAGATGAAGGTCGTCGTCGACCCGGAGAAGGGCGTCCAGAAGATCACCAAGCTGATGGACCCGGCCGAGGCCACCGGCGAGTACATCGGGCTGACCCTCATCGAGGCCGAGGCGGGCGCCGAGCTGGCCGACGCGCTCAAGGCCACCTTCGAGAAGGACCCGCAGCTCTACTACGAGGACGGCTACCAGGAGCTGGTCAACCGCGGCTTCACGGTCGACATCGCCCCGATCGGCGACGTCAAGTGGGTCGAGATCGACAACCACGACGACCTCGCCAAGGGCCGGGAGATCGCATGCCAGTACTGACCCGCCTCATTCCGTCGCCGGTCGTCGTGGACATCTCCCGCGGCGCTCTGGACGACCTGGCGGGCCTGTTGGCCGATCAGCGGATCTCCACCAACGGCAAGCTCGCCTTCGCGATCAGCGGCGGCTCGGGCGCGGCGCTGCGCGACCGGTTCGCGCCGCTGCTGCCCAACGCCTCCTGGTACGAGGTCGGCGGCGGCACCCTGGACGACGCGATCAAGCTCGCCGACGCGATGAAGTCGGGGCGCTACGACGCGGTGGTCGGGCTCGGCGGCGGCAAGATCATCGACTGTGCGAAGTACGCGGCGGCCCGCATCGGGCTGCCGCTGGTCGCCGTCGCCACGAACCTGTCGCACGACGGCCTGTGCTCGCCGGTCGCCACCCTCGACAACGACGCGGGCCGCGGCTCCTACGGGGTGCCCAACCCGATCGCCGTCGTCATCGACCTCGACGTCATCCGCGAGGCGCCCGAGCGCTACATCCGCTCCGGCATCGGCGACGTGATCTCCAACATCTCCGCGGTCAAGGACTGGGAGCTCGGGCACGAGCAGCGCGGCGAGGCCATCGACGGGCTCGCCGCCGCCATGGCCCGTCAGGCGGGAGAAGCGATCCTGCACCACCCCGGGGACGTCAGCGACGACGGCTTCCTCCAGGTGCTGGCCGAGGGCCTGGTGCTCACCGGCATCTCGATGTCGGTCGCGGGCGACAGCCGTCCCGCGTCGGGCGCCTGCCACGAGATCAACCACGCCTTCGACCTGCTCTACCCCAAGCGGGCCGCGCCCCACGGCGAGCAGTGCGGACTCGGCGCCGCCTTCGCCACCTACCTGCGGGGGGACAAGGACACGGCCAAGCTGATGGTCGAGGTGCTGCGCCGGCACAGGCTGCCGGTGCTGCCCGCGGACATCGGCTTCGACCGCGACGAGTTCGTCGAGGCCGTCGCGTACGCACCGCAGACCCGCCCCGGGCGCTACACGATCCTCGAACACCTCGACCTGTCCACCGACCAGATCAGGGACGCGTACGCGGACTATGCACAAACCATCGGTAGCTGAGCTGCGGCCGGTCGTTCACCCCGAGGGTGTGAAGGACCGGCGCAGCGGTGAGCACTGGGCCGGCCGGCTCTACATGCGCGAGATCTCGCTGCGGGTGGACCGGCACCTGGTGAACACCCGGGTCACGCCCAACCAGCTGACGTACGTGATGACGCTCGCCGGCGTCCTGGCGCTGCCCGCGCTGCTGGTGCCCGGGATCGCCGGGGCCGTGCTCGGCGTGCTGATGGTCCAGCTGTACCTGCTGCTCGACTGCGTCGACGGCGAGGTGGCCCGCTGGAAGAAGCAGTTCTCGCTGGGCGGGGTCTACCTGGACCGGGTCGGCGCCTACCTGTGCGACGCGGCGGTGCTGGTCGGCTTCGGCCTGCGCGCCGCCGACCTGTGGGGGAGCGGACGGATCGACTGGCTGTGGGCCTTCCTGGGCACCCTGGCCGCGCTCGGCGCCATCGTGATCAAGGCGGAGTCCGACCTGGTCGGTGTCGCCCGGCACCAGGGCGGGCTGCCGCCGGTCAAGGAGTCGGCGTCCGAGCCGCGCTCGTCCGGGATGGCGCTGGCCCGCAGGGCCGCGGCGGCGCTGAAGTTCCACCGGCTGGTCCTCGGCATCGAGGCGTCGCTGCTGATCCTGGTGCTGGCGGTCGTGGACCAGATCCGCGGGGACCTGTTCTTCTCCCGGCTGGGCGTCGCCGTCCTGGCGGGCATCGCGGTCCTCCAGACGCTGCTGCACCTGGTGTCCATCCTCGCCTCCAGCAGGCTGAAGTGACAGGAGGCGAAGTGACGCGGGACGCAGGGACGATGCGACTGGGCGCCGTGGTGCTGACCATGGGCAACCGCCCCGAGGAGCTGCGCGCGCTGCTCGACTCGGTGGCCAAGCAGGACGGCGAGAAGATCGAGGTGGTGGTCGTCGGCAACGGCGCGCCGCTGCCCGAGCTGCCCGACGGTGTCCGCACGGTCGAGCTGGAGGAGAACCTCGGGATTCCCGGGGGCCGCAACGTCGGCATCGAGGCGTTCGGGCCCTCGGGCCGCGAGGTGGACGCGCTGCTCTTCCTGGACGACGACGGGCTGCTTCCCTCGGCCGACACGGCCGAACTGGTGCGCGAGGCCTTCGCGGCCGATCCGGGTCTCGGCATCATCAGCTTCCGCATCGCCGACCCGGACACGGGTGTGACCCAGCGCCGCCACGTGCCCCGGCTGCGGGCCTCCGACCCGATGCGCTCCTCGAAGGTGACCACCTTCCTCGGTGGCGCCAACGCCGCCCGCACCCGCGTACTGGCCCAAGTCGGCGGTCTCCCCGACGAGTTCTTCTACGCCCACGAGGAGACCGACCTGGCCTGGCGTGCGCTGGACGCGGGCTGGGGCATCGAGTACCGCGCCGACATGGTGCTGCACCACCCCACCACGGCGCCCAGCAGGCACGCGGTCTACCACCGCATGGTGGCCCGCAACCGGGTCTGGCTCGCCCGCCGCAACCTTCCGGCCCCCCTCGTCCCCGTCTATCTGGGCGTCTGGCTGCTGCTGACCCTGGCCCGCCGCCCCTCCATGCCGGCGCTGAAGGCGTGGCTCGGCGGCTTCAAGGAGGGCTGGACGACACCCGCGGGCCCCCGCCGCCCCATGCGGTGGCGTACGGTATGGCGTCTGACGCGGCTCGGACGCCCGCCCGTGATCTGACAAGCTCTCCCTTTGAGAGCATCGGCTCCCAAACACCTGCGCAGTGTGAGGACGAAAGTTTCCATCGTGAGCGAGACAACCCACGACAGTGCCGTTGGTGTGACGCCCCCGCCGTCACCGGACGACGGTCTGACCCCGGCCGAACTCGCGGCCAAGTACGGCCTGTCGGTGAGCGGGGCGCGCCCCACGCTGCCCGAGTACGTGCGGCAGCTGTGGGCGCGGCGGCACTTCATCCTCGCCTTCTCCCGGGCGAAGCTGACGGCGCAGTACAGCCAGGCCAAGCTGGGCCAGCTGTGGCAGGTCGCCACCCCGCTGCTGAACGCGGCGGTCTACTTCCTCATCTTCGGCATCATCATGGGCGGCCGCGAGGGGATCCCCGGCGGGCAGAACCGCTACATCCCGTTCCTGGTCACCGGGGTGTTCGTCTTCACCTTCACCCAGACCTCGGTGCTCAACGGGGTGCGGGCGATCTCCTCGAACCTGGGGCTGGTGCGGGCGCTGCACTTCCCGCGCGCCTCGCTGCCCATCTCGATCTCGCTCCAGCAGCTCCAGCAGCTGCTGTTCTCGATGATCGTCCTGGTCGTCATCCTGCTGGGCTTCCGCGAGCTGCCCGGTCTCTCGTGGCTGCTGATCATCCCGGTCCTGGTCTGCCAGTTCGTCTTCAACACCGGCCTCGCGCTGATCATGGCGCGGCTGGGCAGCAAGACCCCCGACCTGGCGCAGCTGATGCCGTTCATCACCCGCACCTGGCTGTACGCCTCGGGCGTGATGTTCTCCCTGCCGTACATGCTCACCAAGCACAACGCGCCGGACTGGCTGGTCGACGTGATGCAGGGCAACCCGGCCACGGTCTACATGGACCTGATGCGGTACGCGTTCATCGACGAGTACGCGGCTTCCGACATGTCGCCGCTGGCCTGGCCGCTCGCGGTCGTCTGGGCGGTCGTGATCGGCATCGGCGGATTTGTTTTCTTCTGGAAGGCGGAGGAGCGTTATGGCCGTGGCTGAGCAAACCGAGCGCAGCGGAGCGTCCGCCGAGTCCGGTACGAAGACCGAGGCCCAGGCCGAGCAGACCCCGGCCCCGTGGGTGCCGACCGTCGTCGCCGAGGACCTGCACATCGTCTACCGCGTCTACGGCGGCGCCAAGGGCAAGGGCAGCGCCACCGCGGCGCTCAACCGGATCATCCGCCGCAAGCCGGGCGGCGGCATGCGCGAGGTGCACGCGGTGCGGGGCGTCAGCTTCACCGCCTACCGCGGCCAGGCCATCGGCCTGATCGGCTCCAACGGCTCCGGCAAGTCCACGCTGCTGAAGGCCGTCGCGGGGCTGCTGCCGGCCGAGCGGGGCCGCGTCTACACCGACGGGCAGCCCTCGCTGCTGGGCGTGAACGCGGCGATGATGAACGACCTGACGGGCGAGCGGAACGTCGTCCTCGGCGGCCTGGCGATGGGCATGTCCCGCGAGGAGGTGCAGCACCGCTACCAGGGCATTGTCGACTTCTCCGGGATCAACGAGAAGGGCGACTTCATCACCCTGCCGATGCGCACCTACTCCTCCGGTATGGCGGCCAGGCTGCGCTTCTCGATCGCCGCGGCCAAGAACCACGACGTCCTCATGATCGACGAGGCGCTGGCCACCGGCGACAAGAAGTTCCAGAAGCGCTCCGAGGCCCGCATCCGCGAGCTGCGCAAGGAGGCCGGGACCGTCTTCCTCGTCAGCCACAACAACAAGTCCATCCGCGACACCTGCGAACGGGTGCTGTGGCTGGAGAAGGGCGAGCTTCTCCTCGACGGGCCCACCGACGAGGTCCTCAAGGAGTACGAGAAGTTCACCAGCAAGTAGCTCGCTGTCCAGCGGCGCGCCGAACGGCGAGTGGCCCGCGTCCCCGGCCGGGGACGCGGGCCACTCGCCGTTCGGGGGAGCCGGTTCACACCCCCGAGTGCACCGGCTCCCGGTCCTCTTCCGCGGTCTTGGAGCCGTCCTCGGCCGTCCCGCCAGGACCCGCCTCACTCAGCCCGACCTTGGCGTGGAGCCGCCGCAGCGGCCCGGGCGCGTACCAGGCGGCGCGTCCCAGCAGCCGCATGGCGGCCGGTACGAGCACGCCGCGCACGGCGACGGCGTCGATCAGGATGGCGAGCCCGCTGCCGAGACCGAACATCTGCAGGAAGGAGATCCCGCTGGTGGTGAAGGCGAAGAAGCTGACCGCCAGCAGCCCCGCCGCCATGGTGACGAGGCGTCCGGTGCGGGAGAGACCGCCGGCCACGGCCTCCCGGTCGTCGGTGCCCGCGTCGTGCAGTTCCTTGATGCGGCTGGTCACGAAGACCTCGTAGTCCATGGACAGCCCGAAGACGATGCAGAACATCAGCACCGTCATGGAGGTGTCCATCGGCATCGCGGTGAAGCCCAGCACCGAGGACAGGTGGCCGTCCTGGAAGACCCAGACCATGGCGCCGATGGCCGCCGTCAGGCTGATCGCGTTCAGCACCAGGGCCCGCAGCGGCTGGACGACGCTGCCGGTGAACAGGAACAGCAGCACGAACGTCGAGCCGAGGACCCACAGCACGGCCGCGGGCAGCTTGTCGGCGAGGGCGGTCTTGGAGTCGATGAGCGCCGCGTCCTGGCCGCCGACGAGCACGTGGGCACCGTCGGGGCCCGGCATGGCGCGGATGTCGCGGACGAGGTCGGCCGCCGCGTCCGAGGCGGGGGTGGTCTTCGTGGTGACGGTCAGCCGGTGGATGCCGTCGCGCTCGAAGGACGCGGCCGAGGCGTCGGGCTTGCGCACGGCGTGCCCTTCGGCCCAGGTGCCGGTGGCGCTCCTGACGCGGACGACGCCCTCCAGCTTGGAGACGTCGGCGGCGTACCGGGCGACGGCCCGCTTTCCGGCGCTCTCCTCGGTGACCAGGGCGATGCTCGCGGCGTCGTTGCCCGCGAAGTCCTGCTGGAGCACGGTGGAGACCTGGCGGCTCTCGGCGGTCTCGGGCAGCACCCGCTCGTCGGGGGAGCCGAACGTGGCGCCCAGCAGCGGGCTCGCGGCCAGCAGCAGGACGGCCAGCACCGGCAGGCCTGTCAGCGCAGGCCGCCGCATGACGGTGGCCGCCACCCTCCGCCACAGCGGGGCCTCGGGGCGGCGTACGGCGTCGGCCCACGGCAGCCGCCCCTTGTTGACCCGCTCGCCGAGCACCGCCAGCAGGGCGGGGACGATCAGCAGCGCGGCCAGTGCGGCGATGGCCACCACCCCGATGCCCGCGTACGCGAAGGAGCGCAGGAAGAACGGGGGGAACAGCAGCAGCGCGGCGAGTGCGGCGATCACGGTGGCGGCGGAGAAGAGGATGGTGCGCCCCGCTGTGCGCACGGTCGTGCGCAGTGCCTGCGCCGTCTCGTCGCCCGCGCCGAGCCGCTCGCGGAACCGGCTGACCAGCAGCAGCCCGTAGTCGATGCCAAGCCCCAGGCCGAGCGCCGTGGTGAGGTTGACGACGAAGACGGAGACGTTTGTGATGCTGCCCAGGACGTACAGCTCGGCGAAGGTGCCCAGGATGGCCACGATCCCGATGGCCAGGGGCAGCAGGGCCGCGACGAGGCTGCCGAAGGCGATGATCAGCAGGACGAGCGTCACGGGGACGGCGATGGCCTCGGCCAGCGCGAGGTCCTCGGAGACCTGCGTGGTGATGTCGCCGTTCAGCGCGGCCGGGCCGCCCGCCTGGACGCGGACCGGGCCCTTCTCGCCGGTCCACTCGTCGGTCACCTCGGTGATCCGTTCGGTGTCGGCGTCGTCCATGTGGGCGAGTACGAGGGCGCGGTCGGCGTCGCGTGAGGTGAGCGCCGAGCTCCCGGGAGCCCAGTAGGAGGTCACCTGGGAGACGCCCGGCTCGGCGCGCAGGCCGCGGGTCAGCTTCTCCCCGGCCTGTTCGACGGCGGGCGCGTCCAGGTCGCCGTCCTTGGCGGACACGAGCAGGACGAGGTTGTTCTCGCCGCCGAACTTCTCCTCGATCAGTGCGGCGGCCCGTGAGGAGGGCGAGGCGGGATCGTCGAATCCGCCGCCTTTCAGCTTGCCGAAGGTGCCGAAGCCGACGGCGGCGAGGGCCACCACCGCCAGCAGGGCGAGCAGGAGCACGGTGCGTGCCCTGCGGTGGGTGAAGTCGGCTGTGCGGTCGAGCACGTGGTTCCCCCCGGTGGATGTGGGCGGTGCGGTGGCGGGCGGCGGTCCGCCGATGTTGACGCCGTCAACATGATGATGACGACGAATGTTATCCCCGTCAACATCGGGCAGGATGGACGCCATGGAGGCGAACAGTGCAGCGACAGGGCGGGTGGCCACCGGCAAGGCCAGGGCGAGCGGCGGCAAGGAGGGCCGCTACCACCACGGCGACCTGCGCAACGCGTTGATCCGGGCCGCCATCGAACTGGCTGCCGAAGGCGGCCCGGACGCCGTGGTGCTGCGCGCCGCCGCCCGCAAGGTCGGCGTCTCCGCCACCGCCGCCTACCGCCACTTCGAGGGCCAGAGCGATCTGCTGGGCGCCGTCAAGGAGTACGGCCAGCAGCGCCTGGTCGCCTGCATGGAGTCGGTCGGCCGCGCGAACGAGGGCGCGGGCCCGCAGGCGGCCAAGGACCGCATGATGGCGCTCGGACGCGGCTACGTGCGCTTCGCGCGGGAGGAGCCCGGCCTCTACCGCACGGCCTTCTGCCGCAAGGTCCTCGGTGCCGTCGGCATCACCGATGAAGGGGGCCTCGCCGACGCAGACGGGGGGCAGCCGGGCTGGGAGACCCGCTCCTTCGAGCTGCTCACCGAGACGCTGGACGACGCCGTCACGGCCGGCCTGATCGCACCGGAGCGCCGGCCCGGGGCCGAGCTGAGCGCCTGGGCCATGGTGCACGGGGTGGCCATGCTCTTCCTCGACGGTCCCCTCGGCACGCTGACGGACGAGGAGTCCGCCTACGTCATCGACCGAGCCCTGGGCGACATCATCGCCGGTCTGATGTCCCCCTGAGGGGTGATCACGAATGTCAGGACCGGGATGGTGACCCACCGCACGGGGGATTGATGTACGGCGTAAGCTGTTTCGGTGCTGATGCGCGGTAAGTCGGGCGAGTCGGCCCTGGCCGAGCTGTGCCACGGGCTGCTTCCGCAGGCCAGCGCGTGCGGCGTGTCCGAAATAGGATGTTCTGGCGCGGCGGTGTAGAAACGGAGATGTGACGGCAATGGCCATGGGCAGCACGTGGTGACCGCGGAGGAGGACGCGCACGCGAGCGCGGTGCTCTCCAAGGCCAAGGCGGAGAACTTCCCGGTGGCGCCGCGCTTTCTTCCCCGCGAGTGGCGGGACGACCTGATGGCCGTCTACGGATTCGCCCGCCTGGTCGACGACATCGGCGACAGCGACCTGACCTTCGGTGCCGAGCACGCCGTCGCCCTCGGCCTGGCGCCCGAACAGGCAGGCGACCCGCTGGCCATGCTCGACGCGTTCGAATCCGACCTTCACCGTGTCTTCACGGGTTCCGCGGGTTCCGCGGGTTTCGCGAGTCCCGCGGGTCGTACGGGCTCCGCGGGCTCCGCAGGTCGTGCGCGTACCGCCGCCGCGGCGCGTGAGCCCGGCCATCCGCTGCTGCGCGCCCTGGTGCCCACCGTCCGTCGCCGAGGCCTGACCCCCGAGCCGTTCCTCGCCCTGGTCGAGGCCAACCGGCAGGACCAGAAGGTCCGCCGCTACGCCACCTACGCCGAACTGCTGGCCTACTGCGAGCTGTCGGCCAACCCCGTCGGCCACCTCGTCCTGGCCCTCACCGGCACCTCGACGCCCGAGCGGGTGCGCCGCTCCGACGCGGTCTGCACCGGGCTGCAGATCGTCGAACACCTCCAGGACGTCGCCGAGGACCTGGCCCGCGACCGGATCTATCTGCCGGCCGAGGACATGGACCGCTTCCACGTCAGCGAGTCGGACCTGGCGGCCCCCACCGCGAACGCCTCCGTACGCGCCCTGGTCGCCTTCGAGGCCGACCGGGCGCTGGGCCTGCTGGACGAGGGCACACCGCTGGTGCGCAGCGTCCACGGCAGGCTCAGGCTGCTGCTCGCCGGATTCACCGGCGGTGGCCGGGCGGCGGTCGGAGCGCTGCGGGCCGCACGGTACGACGTACTGGCAGGGGCTCCCCGGGCGGGCGCCGCGAGCGTGCTGCGCGAGTCCTGGGCGAGTCTGCGAGGAGAGGGGTGACCGGGACGGTGGGGAAGACAGCGAGGACCGCCGGAGCGGACCGGGCCACGGCGGCCGGGTCCGCGCAGCAGCTCCCGGGGCCTGTGAGCGCCGCCTACCGCTACTGCGAGGCCGTCACGGGGCAGCAGGCCCGCAACTTCGCCTACGGCATCCGGCTGCTGCCCGGGCCCAAGCGGCAGGCCATGTCCGCGCTGTACGCCTTCTCCCGACGCGTGGACGACATCGGCGACGGCGATCTGCCCGCCGAGGCCAAGCGCGAGCGCCTGGAGCGCACCCGGGAGGTGCTCGGACGGGTCAAGGACCGCCGGGTCCGGGACGACGACACCGACCCGGTCGCCGTCGCGCTCAGCCACGCGGCGGACCGCTTCTCCCTCCCGCTCGACGCGCTGGACGAGCTCATCGACGGCGTCCTGATGGACGTCACAGGCGCCACCTACGAGACCTGGGACGAGCTGAAGGTCTACTGCCGCTGCGTGGCAGGGGCCATCGGGCGGCTCTCGCTGGGTGTCTTCGGCACGGTGCCCGGCGCGCGGGACGCCGCCCGCGCCCCCGAATACGCCGACACCCTGGGGCTGGCTCTCCAACTCACCAATATTCTCCGGGACGTTCGGGAAGACGCGGAGGGCGGGCGTACGTACCTTCCCTCGGAGGACCTCGAGAAATTTGGCTGTGCCGCGGGATTCAGGAGCACTGCGGTGCCGGACGGCGCCGACTTCACCGGACTGGTGCACTTCGAGGTGCGGCGCGCACGGGCACTGTTCGCCGAGGGATACCGGCTGCTGCCGATGCTCGACCGGCGCTCCGGCGCCTGCGTCGCCGCCATGGCGGGGATCTACCACCGGCTGCTGGACCGCATCGCGGCCGACCCCGCGGCCGTCCTGCGCGGTCGCGTCTCCCTGCCGGGACGGGAGAAGGCCTACGTGGCGGTGCGCGGCCTCTCCGGGCTCGACGCCCGGCAGGCCTCCCGGCGGAGCGCCTGATGACCGCCACCACGCGGCGTGGCGCAACCCGCCGCCCGGATGCGGCGTCCCAGCGGGCGCGGACGGCGGCACCCGGCAGCCGGCCCGAGGGGAGGAGCGTCCATGACAGCGGACGACGCACCGTCCGGTGACCGTCCCGCCGGCTCCCGGCGCGCCGTGGTGCTCGGCGGCGGCATCGCCGGGACGACGGCGGCACTGAGACTGGCCGAAGCGGGCCTGGAGACCACCCTGGTGGAGACCAGGCCCCGGCTCGGCGGACTCGTCTTCTCCTTCCGCCGCGACTCCGCCGCCGGGCCGCTGAACGTCGACAACGGCCAGCACGTCTACCTGCGCTGCTGCACCGCCTACTCCTGGTTCCTGGAGCGCGTCGGCGCCGCCGGGCTCGCGCCCCTCCAAGACCGGCTCGACGTCCCCGTGCTGGACGTCGGCGGCAGGCGGCCCCGGCTGGGCCGCCTGCGGCGCACCGGGCTGCCCGTACCGCTCCACCTGGCGGCGAGCCTGAGCACCTACCCGCACCTGTCGGCGGCCGAGCGCGCCTCGGTCGCCCGCGCCGCGCTCGCGCTGGGGAATCTCGACCCGGCCGACCCCGCGCTCGACGCCGTCGACTTCGGCACCTGGCTGCACCGGCACGGCCAGTCGCCGCGCGCCATCGAGGCGCTCTGGGACCTGGTGGGCGCCGCCACCCTCAACGCCCGCGCCCCGCACGCCTCCATGGGACTGGCCGCCATGGTCTTCCGCACCGGGCTGCTCAGCGACCCCGGCGCGGCCGACATCGGCTGGGCCCACGTGCCGCTCGGCGACATCCACGACGTGCTCGCCCGCACCGCCCTCGACAAGGCGGGGGCCCGCACCCTGCTGCGCACCCGGGCGCGCGCCGTCACCCGGACGGACGACGGGGGCTGGCGGGTGACGGTCGACCAGGGGGCCGACGGCGCGCGCGAGCTGACCGCTGACACCGTGGTGTTCGCCGTACCGCAGCGGGAGGCACACAGGCTGCTGCCGCCCGGCGCCCTCGCCGACCCGGGCAGGCTGCTGGACATCGGCACCGCGCCCATCCTCAACGTGCACGTCGTCTACGACCGCAAGGTGCTGCGCCGGCCCTTCTTCACCGCGCTCGGCACCCCCGTGCAGTGGGTCTTCGACCGCTCCGGCGCCTCCGGGCTCACCGGCGGCGGGCAGTACCTGGCGCTGTCCCAGTCCGTCGCCCACGAGGAGATCGACCTGCCGGTCGCCACCTTGCGCGAGCGGTACCTGCCCGAGCTGGAGCGGCTGCTGCCCGCCGCGCGGGGCGCGTCAGTGCGCGACTTCTTCGTCACCAGGGAGCGCACCGCCACGTTCGCGCCGTCGCCCGGGGTGGGGCGCCTGCGCCCCGGCGCGCGCACCTCGTCGCCCGGCCTCTACCTCGCCGGCGCGTGGACCGCGACCGGCTGGCCCGCGACCATGGAAGGCGCCGTCCGCAGTGGGGCGCAAGCCGCGCGTGAGGCTCTCGTCGCGCTGGGCCGTCCGTACGGGAAGGAACCGGTCCCCGGCATCGAAGGAAGGGCGCATGAGCACCACTGACGCAGCAAGCACCGCCGGCCAGGGCCGGCCGGCCGACCCGACAGCACCGCACCAAGGAGACCCTGTGATCCCGGCGAAGCCGCATCTCGCAAGCGCCGAGAACGACGACGGCGAGAGCGCCACGAGCGAGGAGACCGGCAGCAGGGCAGTGACGGCGCTGCTGGAGCGAGGGCGCACGCTCACCACGCCGGTGCTGCGGGCGGCCATCGAACGGCTGGCCCCGCCGATGGACACCGTCGCCGCCTACCACTTCGGCTGGATCGACGCCGCGGGCCGCCCCTCCGAGGCGGCCGGCGGCAAGGCGGTGCGGCCCGCGCTCGCACTGCTGTCCGCGGAGGCCGCCTCGGCAGCGCCCGAAGCCGGCATCCCCGGCGCCGTCGCCGTGGAGCTGGTGCACAACTTCTCCCTCCTGCACGACGACCTGATGGACGGCGACGAACAGCGCCGCCACCGCGACACGGTCTGGAAGGTGCACGGTCCCGCCCAGGCCATCCTCGTCGGCGACGCGCTGTTCGCGCTGGCCGGCGAGATACTGCTCGAGCTCGGCACGGTGGAGGCAGGACGGGCCACCCGCCGGCTGACCACGGCCTCCCGCAAGCTCATCGACGGGCAGGCGCAGGACATCTCCTACGAGCACCGCGACCACGTCACGGTGGAGGAGTGCCTGGACATGGAGGGCAACAAGACCGGCGCGCTGCTGGCCTGCGCCGCCTCCATCGGCGCTGTGCTGGGCGGCGCAGACGACCGCACAGCGGACGCGCTGGAGGCCTACGGCCACCACCTGGGCCTCGCCTTCCAGGCCGTCGACGACCTGCTCGGCATCTGGGGCGACCCCGAGGCCACCGGCAAGCAGGCCTGGAGCGACCTGCGGCAGCGCAAGAAGTCGCTGCCGGTGGCCGCCGCGCTCGGCTCCCCGGGCCCGGCCGCCGCCCGGCTCGCCACGCTGCTGTCGGCCGACGCGACCAAGAGCCAAAGCGAGTTCGAGGACTTCCACGAGACGGAGTTCGCCGAGCGGGCCGCCCTCATCGAGGAGGCCGGAGGCCGCGAGTGGACCTCCCAGGAGGCCCAGCGCCAGCACACCACGGCCATCCAGGCGCTCGACTCCATCGAGATGCCGGGCCGGGTGCGCGAGCAGTTCGTCGCGCTCGCCGACTTCGTCGTCGTACGGCAGAGGTGAGTGCCCCGGCACCACACGGCTCCGAGCGATCGGACACTTCGGAAGGAGAAAGGGATGACCGCAACGACGGACGGACCCGCCGGCCCAGGCGTCTCCGGAACGAAGAACACCCCGCGCGTCGCACCCCCCGCCGCCCCCGCGGCGCAGGAGAGCGTGACGGCGCTGGCGGAGCGGACCGCGGCCCGCGCCGTCGACCACCTGCTCGCCCGCCAGGACGAGGCCGGCTGGTGGAAGGGGGACCTGGACACCAACGTCACCATGGACGCCGAGGACCTGCTGCTGCGCGAGTTCCTCGGCATCCGCGACGCGAAGACGTACGCCGCCGCCGCCCGCTGGATCCGCTCCCAGCAGCGCGAGGACGGCACCTGGGCCACCTTCCACGGCGGGCCCGGCGACCTGTCCACCACCATCGAGGCCTACGTCGCCCTCAGGCTGGCCGGTGACGAGCCCGAGGCGCCCCACATGACGCGCGCGGCGGCCTGGGTGCGCGAGAAGGGGGGAGTGACCCGCAGCAGGGTCTTCACCCGCATCTGGCTCGCCCTCTTCGGCTGGTGGAGGTGGGAGGACCTCCCGGAGATGCCGCCGGAGATCATCTACTTCCCGAAGTGGTTCCCGCTCAACATCTACGACTTCGGCTGCTGGGCCCGCCAGACCATCGTGCCGCTCACCGTCGTGTGTGCCTTCCGCCCCGTCCACCCGGCGCCCTTCGCCCTGGACGAGCTCCACCGCGACCCGGCGCGCCCCCGCCCCGACGCGGCGATGGCACCCGTCACCACCTGGGACGGCGCCTTCCAGCGCATCGACCGCGCCCTGCACGCCTACCGCAAGGTGGCCTCGCGCAGGCTGCGCCGCGCCGCCCTCAGGGAAGCCTCACGCTGGATCATCGAGCGGCAGGAGAACGACGGCTGCTGGGGCGGCATCCAGCCGCCCGCCGTCTACTCGGTCATCGCGCTGCGCCTGCTCGGCTACGACCTCGACCACCCCGTGCTGAAGGCGGGTCTTGCCTCCCTCGACAGGTTCGCCGTCTGGCACGACGCGGACACCCGGATGGTCGAGGCCTGCCAGTCCCCCGTCTGGGACACCTGCCTGGCCTCCATCGCGCTCGCCGACGCGGGGCTGCCGCGCGACCACCCGGCGCTGGTCAAGGCCGCGGACTGGATGCTGGGCGAACAGGTCGTGCGGCCCGGCGACTGGTCGGTGCGACGGCCAGGACTGGCACCGGGCGGCTGGGCGTTCGAGTTCCACAACGACAGCTACCCGGACACCGACGACACCGCCGAGGTCGCCCTGGCCCTGCGCCGCATCCAGCACCCCGACCCCGAGCGGGTCGAGCGGGCCCTCGCGCGTGCGGTGCGCTGGAACCTGGGCATGCAGTCCCGCGACGGTGCCTGGGGCGCCTTCGACGTCGACAACACCAGCAAGTTCCCCAACCGGCTGCCCTTCTGCGACTTCGGCGAGGTCATCGACCCGCCGTCCGCCGACGTGACGGCCCACGTGGTGGAGATGCTGGCCGCCGAGGGCAAACAGCACGACCCGCGCACCCGCAAGGCCCTCGCCTGGCTGCTGTCCGAACAGGAGACCGACGGCTGCTGGTTCGGGCGCTGGGGCGTCAACTACCTCTACGGCACGGGCTCCGTGCTCCCCGCCCTCGTCGCCGCCGGGCTGCCCACCTCGCACCCGGCGATCCGGCGCGCGGTGCGCTGGCTGGAGAAGGTCCAAAACGAGGACGGCGGCTGGGGCGAGGATCTGCGCTCCTACATCGACTCCGAATGGGTCGCCAACGGCACCTCCACCGCCTCCCAGACGGGATGGGCCCTGATGGCGCTGCTGGCGGCCGGCGAGAAGGACAGCAAAGCCGTCGAGCGCGGCATCGGCTGGCTGGCCGAGACCCAGCGCGAGGACGGCTACTGGGACGAGCCGTACTTCACCGGCACGGGCTTCCCGTGGGACTTCTCCATCAACTACCACCTCTACCGGATGGTCTTCCCCCTCACCGCGCTGGGCCGCTACCTGCACGGCGACGGTCTGGAACGCCTCGCGCGGCGGGTCGCGTGATGGCGAGCCCGGAAGCCCCGGGGCCGCTGCTGGTCGCGTGCGCGCTCGGCATCGAGCACCTCGCACTCCGCCGCGGCCTGGGGCGCCCGGGCGACGGCCACCCGGACGGCGGGCCGCGCGCCGCCGGCGTGACGCTGCTGCGCAGCGGCATGGGCGCACAGGCCGCGCGCCGCGCCGTGACCAGAGCGCTCGCCCACGAGGAGGTGCCCGGCGCCACGCCCGTGCTGGCCACCGGCTTCTGCGCGGGCCTGGTCCCCGGCATGCGCCCCGGCGACCTGGTCCTCGCCGAGGAGACCCGCGACCAGTTGGGGCGCACCCGCTGCGCCGGCACCGCACTGCTGGCCACCGCGCTGGCCCGGCACGCCACAGGACGCACCGTGCACGTGGGCACCCTCGCGGGTACCGACCGTGTGGTGCGGGGCCAGGCGCGGGCCGCGCTGCACACCGCCGGAGCGATCGCCGCCGACATGGAGTCGGCCGCCACCCTGGACGCCGCCGCCGCGGGCACGGCCCGGCGTCCGGTTGCGGCTGTACGGGTGGTCGTGGACGCTCCAGGCCATGAACTGATCCGCATCGGGACACTGCGGGGTGGAATATCGGCATTCCGCGTCCTTCGCGGTGTCCTGCCCGCATTTCTCGAATGGCACCGATCCCTGCTGCTCCCCTGGAGGTGAGCCAGAAATGGCCATGCCGCTTCGCCAGACAGTCCGTATCGGGACGTATCTGTTCCAGCAGAAGCTGCGCAAGCGTGAGAAATTCCCCCTGATCGTGGAGCTCGAACCGCTCTTCGCGTGCAATCTCAAGTGCGAGGGCTGCGGAAAGATCCAGCACCCCGCCGGGGTGCTCAAGCAGCGCATGCCGGTGGCACAGGCGGTCGGGGCCGTCCTGGAGTCCGGGGCCCCGATGGTCTCCATCGCGGGCGGCGAGCCGCTGATGCACCCCCAGATCGGGGAGATCGTGCGACAGTTGGTGGCCAAGCGCAAATACGTCTTCCTTTGCACCAATGCCATGCTGCTGCGCAAGAAGATGGACCAGTTCAAGCCCTCGCCCTATTTCGCGTTCGCCGTGCACATCGACGGGCTGCGTGAGCGGCACGACGAATCCGTCGCCAAGGAAGGCGTCTTCGACGAGGCGGTCGAGGCGATGAAGGAGGCCAAGCGGCGCGGCTTCCGCGTCACCACCAACTCCACCTTCTTCAACACGGACACGCCGCAGACCATCATCGACGTCCTGAACTTCCTCAATGACGAGATCCAGGTGGACGAGATGATGATCTCGCCCGCCTACGCCTACGAGAAGGCGCCAGACCAGGAGCACTTCCTGGGTGTCGAGCAGACCAGGGAGCTGTTCAAGAAGGCGTTCGCCGGGGGGAACAGGGCCCGCTGGCGGCTCAACCACAGCCCCCTCTTCCTCGACTTCCTGGAGGGCAAGGCCGACTTCGACTGCACCGCCTGGGCCATCCCCAACTACTCCCTCTTCGGCTGGCAGCGCCCCTGCTACCTGATGAGCGACGGCTACGTGCCCACCTACCGCGAGCTGGTCGAGGAGACCGACTGGGACAAGTACGGCCGCGGCAAGGACCCGCGCTGCGCCAACTGCATGGCGCACTGCGGCTACGAACCGACCGCCGTGCTGGCCACCATGGGCTCTCTCAAGGAGTCGCTGCGCGCGGCCCGCGAGACGGCCGCACCGAGTGGCTCGCGCTAGCGCCGGGCCGCCGCCGCACGCCACACGGAACCACCGGAGTACTGTCTCGTTTGAGCAGGGGGGCCCACCATGTCCTTGCTGGAGTCCATCGACGGCGCGGCGCGCACGGGTGAGGGGAGCGTGGCGTGAGCGACTTCGACCTGGCGAAACTGCTGGCCGAGCGCGGAGCCGAGCGCTACGACCTGCACGCCCGCCACCTCAACCACCAGTTGCCGCGCATGCTGCACACCCTGGGGTTCGACAAGGTCTACGAGCGGGCCGAGGGCGCCTACTTCTACGACGCCGAGGGCAACGACTACCTCGACATGCTCGCCGGGTTCGGCGTCATGGGCCTGGGCCGCCACCACCCCGTCGTACGGCAGGCGCTGCACGACGTGCTCGACGCGCAGCTCGCCGACCTCACCAGGTTCGACTGCCAGCCGCTGCCCGGGCTGCTGGCCGAGAGGCTGCTGTCGTACGCCCCGGGTCTCGACCGGGTCTTCTTCGGCAACAGCGGCACCGAGGCCGTCGAGACCGCGCTCAAGTTCGCCCGGTACGCCACCGGCAGGCCCCGGGTGCTGTACTGCGCGCACGCCTTCCACGGCCTGACGACCGGCTCGCTGTCGGTCAACGGGGAGGACGGCTTCCGCGACGGGTTCGCTCCGCTGCTGCCGGACACCCCCGTGCCGCTGGGCGACCTGGAGGCGCTGGAGCGCCAGCTACGCAAGAAGGACGTGGCGGCGCTGGTGGTCGAGCCCGTCCAGGGCAAGGGCGTGCACGCCGCACCGCCCGGATACCTGCGCGCCGCCCGCGAGCTGCTGCACAGGCACGGGGCGCTGCTGATCGCGGACGAGGTGCAGACCGGGCTGGGCCGCACCGGCGACTTCTTCGCCTACCAGCACGAGGACGGTGTCGATCCCGACCTGGTGTGCGTGGCCAAGTCGCTGTCCGGCGGGTACGTGCCCGTCGGGGCGACCCTCGGCAAGGAGTGGATCTTCAAGAAGGTCTACTCGTCCATGGACCGGGTGCTGGTCCACTCCGCGAGCTTCGGGTCCAACGCCCAGGCCATGGCGGCCGGGCTGGCCACCCTGGCCGTCATGGACGACGAGCGGCTCACCGAGAACGCCCGCCGCACCGGCGAGGAGCTGCGCACCCGGCTCGCCGCGCTCGTCGACCGGTACGAGCTGCTGCACGAGGTGCGCGGTCGCGGGCTGATGATCGGCATCGAGTTCGGCAAGCCGAGGTCGATGGGGCTGCGCAGCCGCTGGACGATGCTCCAGACCGCGCGCAAGGGCCTGTTCGCACAGATGGTCGTGGCACCGCTGCTGCACAGGCACCGCATCCTCACCCAGGTCTCCGGCGATCACCTGGAGGTCATCAAGCTGATCCCGCCGCTGGTGGTGGGCGAGGCGGAGGTGGACCGTTTCGTGACCGCCTTCACGCAGGTCATGGACGACGCGCACAGCGGCGGCAGCTTCATGTGGGACTTCGGGCGCACCCTGATCAAGCAGGCGCTGGCGACCCGCTGACTCCGCTGACCCGCGGGCCGCGCCGCCACCGCCCGGTGGCGGCACGGCCCGCGGACTCGGCCGCTCACGGCCTTCCGGGCAGCTCCCCGCGTACCGTCCGCGCCGCCGCGGTCAGGTGCGCGAGCGAGGCGCGCACCTCGGGCCAGCCCCGCGTCTTGAGCCCGCAGTCGGGGTTGACCCACAGCCGGTCCGCAGGCAGCGCCGTCAGCCCCTTGCGCAACAGCGCCGCGACCTCGTCCGCGCTCGGGACGCGCGGCGCGTGGATGTCGTACACGCCGGGGCCCGCCTCGCGGGGGTAGCGGTGCGCGGCCAGCTCGTCGGCGACCTGCATCCGCGAGCGCGCGGCCTCCAGGCTGATCACGTCGGCGTCGAGGTCGTCGATGGCCTGGAGGATGTCGCCGAACTCGGCGTAGCACATGTGGGTGTGGATCTGGGTGTCCGTACGCACCCCGCTGGTGGTGAGGCGGAACGCCTCGGTGGCCCACGCGAGATAGGCGGGCCTGTCGGCGGCGCGCAGCGGCAGCGTCTCGCGCAGCGCGGGCTCGTCGACCTGGATGACGGCCGTTCCCGCGGCCTCCAGCTCGCACACCTCGTCGCGCAGCGCGAGCGCCACCTGGCGGGCGGTCTCGGCAGCGGGCTGGTCGTCGCGGACGAAGGACCAGGCGAGCATCGTCACCGGGCCCGTCAGCATCCCCTTGACCGGGCGGGTGGTGAGGGACTGCGCGTACTGGGTCCAGCGCACCGTCATCGGCTGCGGGCGCGAGACGTCACCCGCGCAGATGGGGGGACGCACGTAGCGGGTGCCGTAGGACTGGACCCAGCCGTGCCGGGTGGCCAGGTAGCCGGTCAGCCGCTCGGCGAAGTACTGCACCATGTCGCCCCGTTCGGGCTCGCCGTGCACCAGCACGTCCAGTCCGGCCTCCTCCTGGAAGGAGACCACCTCGCGGATCTCCGCCGCGATGCGCTGTTCGTACGCCGCCTCGTCGAGGCATCCGGCGCGCAGGTCGGCGCGGGCGGCGCGCAGCTCGCCGGTCTGCGGGAAGCTGCCGATGGTGGTGGTCGGCAGCGGCGGGAGGCCCAGCCGGGTACGCTGCGCCGCCGTGCGCCGGGCGTACGGCTCCGAGCGTCGGGCGTCGGCCTCGGTGACGGCCGCCGTGCGGGCGCGTACCGCCGCGTCGCGGGTGAGCGGCGAGGCGGCGCGCGAGGCCAGGTCGGCACGGTTGGCGGCGAGTTCGCCGCCGATGGCGCCCGTGCCCTGGGACAGCCCGCGCGCCAGGGTGGCGGCCTCGGCGGTCTTCTGCGCCGCGAACGCCAGCCAGCGGGCGACCTGCGGGTCGAGGTCGCGCTCCGCCCTCGCGTCCAGCGGGACGTGCAGCAGCGAGCAGGACGGGGCCACGTCCACGCGGTCGGCCAGCCCCAGCAGCGTGCCCAGGGTGGTCATGGACCGCGCGTAGTCGTTGATCCACACGTTGCGTCCGTCGATGACGCCCGCCACCAGCCGCTTGCCCGGCAGCCCGCCGGCCGCCGCGAGCGCGTCGAGGTTGGCGGCGGCGGGCCCTGTGAAGTCGAGCGCCAGCCCCTCCACGGGGGCCTTGGCCAGCACGGGCAGCGCTTCCCCGAGCCGGTCGAAGTAGGAGGCGACCAGCAGCCGCGGCCGGTCGGCGAGCCCGCCCAGTCCCCGGTAGGCGCGGGCCGCAGCCGCCAGCTGTTCGGGGGTGCGGTCGGGCACCAGCGCCGGCTCGTCCAGCTGCACCCACTGTGCCCCCGCGGCGCGCAGGTCCGCCAGCACCTCCGCGTAGACGGGCAGCAGCTGCTCCAGCAGGGTCAGCGGCTCGAAGTCCTCGGGCGCGCCGGGTGCGGGCTTGGCCAGCAGCAGATAGGTAACGGGACCCACCAGGACAGGACGGGCCTCCACGCCCAGGGCAAGGGCCTCCTTCAGCTCGCGGGTCTGCTTGCCCGAGTCGGCGCGGAAGACGGTGCCGGGGCCGAGCTCGGGCACCAGGTAGTGGTAGTTGGTGTCGAACCACTTGGTCATCTCCAGTGGCGCGGCGTCCTGCGTACCGCGGGCCATGGCGAAGTAGCCGTCCAGCGGATCGGCCTCGACCGCGGCGCGGTGCCTCTCGGGGACGGCGCCGACCATGACCGTGGTGTCCAGTACGTGGTCGTAGTACGAGAAGTCGCCGGTGGGCAGCTCGGCCAGCCCGGCCTCGGCCATCGCCCGCCAGTTGGCGCGGCGCAGCCCGGCCGCCGTGGTGTGGAGGGCCTCGGCGGTGACGCGGCCCTTCCAGTAGCCCTCGACGGCCTTCTTCAGTTCGCGGCCTGGGCCCTGGCGGGGGTAGCCGTGCACGGTGGCGTGGGCCGTGCGGGGCTGGGGTGTGGTGTCCGTGGTGCCTGTGGTGTCCTGGGGGACCGCTGAAGCGTTCGCACCTGTCGCTGTCACGCAACTCTCCTTCGCGAGGTGACCGAAGCGCTCCCGGGACCGGGACGACGGCGCGAAGGGGCGCGGCGCGGACGGGACCCGCGTCGGCGTCCGTCCTGCGGGGGCGTCTCGTGCCGCCCGCGTGCTCCGCTCTCCGACCCGCCCTCGAGGTCTCCGGGAGAACCGCACGCGTGCGCGTGCGGGCAGCGGGCAGGTCTTCGGACTCGCGGGCACGCCTGCCGGTCTCCCGGCGGGCACCTACCGGCCGTCGCTTCCCGGACCGTTCCATCCAGTGCGTATGACGGCTCTCGTTCCCACTCACCGCTGCGGGGCAGTCCCGGATTCCCACCGGGTTCCCTCTTACGACGCCTCCCGCCTGGCGGACGGGGCGAACCATCTGCGCGGCCAGCCTAGCGGCTCGGCGAACAGGTGTCTGCGGGGCCCGGCGCGTACGCTCCCGCTTAGGACTCCAGCAGCCGGGACCTGAGACGGGTGCGGGTGCCGTCGGTGAGACCGAGCCCCTTGGCCAGGTAGGTCTCCACGTCGCCCCAGGTCTCGTCGATGGCGGTGAAGGCCGCGTGCAGGTACGCGGCGCGGGCGTCGAACAGGGGCGCCAGCAGTTCCAGCACCTCCGCCGACATTCCGGCCCTCGACTTGCCGCTGCGGTGCACCTTGTACCGCCGGTGCGGATCGTTGGACAGCAGGTAGTCGGCCTCGATCGCGCCGCGGTCGACGCCGAGCGCCAGCAGCGTGATCGCCACCGACAGTCCCGCGCGGTCCTTGCCGGCGGCGCAGTGCATCAGCGCGGGCACGCTGTCCTCGGCGAGCGCGTGCAGGATCCTGCTGTGCTCGGCCGTCCGCGAGGTGATCATGGTGCGGTAGGAGGTCGTCATCCGCTCGGCGCCCAGCCCGTTGCCGAGGATCGTCTGGAGCTGGTCGAGCTCGCCGTCCCGCACCATCTTCCAGAACTCCGCGCCGTCGGCCGGGTCAGAGAGCGGGATGTTGACGTTGCGCACGCCCGGCAGCACCACATCGGGGCCGTCGAGCTTCCGGTCGGCGTCGTTGCGGAAGTCGAAGACCGTGTGCAGTGCCAGCCCGCCGAGGAAGGCGGCGTCCTCGGGTGTCGCGTGCGCCAGGTGTCCGCTGCGGAAGAGCACCCCGCGCCGTACCCGCTGCCCGTCCACCGTGGGCAGCCCTCCGACGTCCCGGAAGTTCCGTACCCCGGCCAGCACCTTTTCGGCGGACTCCTGCGTCACGAGTGCGCTCCCTAGTGTGTAAGACGACCGTCCGTTCGACCATACGACATGGATGCCTGAGGCCATCAGTTCCGGCGGGCGTGACCCCTGCGACAGGTCTCCTCGCGGGCTGCCCGTGCCGTGAGTGCCATGAGCGCCCCGCACCCGTGCTGTGAGTCCCCGTACGCTCGCACTGTGAGCGAGGAGCTGTTTCCGCGTCCGCCCGCCGAGGTGGCGCCCGGTGCCGTGCACCTGCCGGGGTGGCTGGACGCCGGGGCGCAGGGGGAGCTGCTGGCGGCCTGCCGGCGCTGGGCACTGCCGCCCGCCGGGCTGCGGACGGTGCGGATGCCCGGCGGTGGCGAGATGTCGGTGCGCCAGCTGAGCCTGGGGCGGCACTGGTATCCGTACGGTTACGCGGACACCGTCGTGGACGGCGACGGGGAGCGGGTGAAGGCCTTCCCCACGTGGCTGGGGGAGTGGGCGCGCCGCGCGGTGGGCGATGCGGCGGCGGTGGCCGGCGAGGGCGCGTACGGGGAGGGACCCTGCGCCGCCCCGTACGACATCGCGCTCGTCAACTTCTACGGGGCTGACGCGAGGATGGGCATGCATCGGGACAGCGACGAGCGCTCCGACGCGCCCGTGGTGTCCTTCAGCCTCGGTGACGCCTGCGTCTTCCGCTTCGGGAACACCGCGGGGCGGGGCCGTCCGTGGCAGGACGTGCGGCTGCACAGCGGGGACGCCTTCGTCTTCGGCGGACCCGCGCGCCTGGCCTACCACGGAGTGCCGCGCACCGAACCCGACACCGGACCGCCCGCGTTGGGGCTGCGCGGGCGGGTCAACGTCACCGTGCGGGCCTACTGAGCCGGTGCGGGACCGGCCTCGGAGAACAGCGGAACAGCGGCGCAGCGGAACAGCGGCGCAGCGGTTAGCCCTAAGAACTCCTGACGGAAAGCCCTCGTGTCACCTTTCGTTTCCTGGTGGCTCGGGCCAGCCGCGTAGGCCGGCGGAGGTGCGACTGCTTGCGCATCCGCTCCCTCGCCGACCCACAGGGCGATGAACAGCGCGGCGGTCGCTTCCAGGAGTCCCGCACGCTCGAGACCGCCGCCGGCCACGGGTTCACAGCCCACGTCCTGTACCAACTCACGTACACGCGCGGGTGTGTTGTCCCGGGAGCGAGAAACCCTCGGGCACCGTCCCCTCAACGAACAGCATCCCCACATCAACCTTGCCCTCACGTATCGCTCGGGCGCGCCGGTACTCCGGGGAGTCGTACCACTCCCGGACCCGGTCCATGTCGGGAAACTCGATGACCATGAACCGGGTGGAATGCCAGACGCCTTCGACGGGCTCGGGTGTGGGGCCCGCGACCAGGTATCGGCCGCCGTAGCTGAGGAGGGACTCCTGGGCCACGGGTGCGTAGGCCAGGCCGGCCTCCTCATCGAGCATACCGACGTTGACGTAAGCAGGCATGAGATCCCCGTCCTCAGGACACGACGTTCGGCATCTGGGGGTGACCGAGGACGGCGCGGCCGAGCTGAACACCGCCCTGCTGACGGAGCCGGCCCGCCTCGACCTTGCCTACGTGCACCTGGCTACCGCCGATGAGGACATACTTCTCCGCCTGCGCAAGGCCTGGCCGGGCACCCTGATCGTCAGCCCCACCACGCCCGGTGGCCCGCAGCAGACCGGGATGGCGGAAGCGGACCTCTGGCTGGGCCTGGGCGCCGACCTGATCGCCTTCGGCCGCGGCTTCCTCGCCAACCCCGATCTGGTCGAACGCCTGCGTGCGGGCCTGACCGTCGCACAGCAGCGACGGAAGCGGACGTCACGCGACCACCGCGACGCGCTCACTTGGGGTCGCTCGGGCTGTGTCCTGCTGGTGTCTGTTGCGAAAGTCGCTGGTCACGGGCGCTCGGGACTCGACCGCGCGGCGCTCGCGGTAGTTGTATCGACCCGCAGGGTTGTTGACGCGGCTGATGGGTGGTTGGCCGTCGAGTGCCGTGTGGCACCGGTGGTAGTTGTAGGCGTGGAGGAAGTCCGTCAGGGCTTCGGTACGTTCGGCGTTGCTGGAGTACGGGCGCACGTACGCCCATTCGTCGAGCAGGGTGCGATTGAGGCGCTCTGCCCTTTCCGTTCGTCTGTGGGCTACAGGGGCGCGCGCTTATGGGCGATGCCGGCGGCGCTGAGAGTCTGGCCGAACAGGCGGGATCTGTAGCAGGAGCCGTTGTCGGTGAGGACGCGCTCGACGGTGATGCCATGGCCGGCGAAGAAGGTATTCGCGCGCTGCCAGAAGAAAGCTGCGGTCTCTTTGCGTTCGTCGGTCAGGACCTCGCTGTACGCGAGCCGGGAGCGATCGTCGACGGCTGTGTGGACGAAGCTGTACCCGATCACGGGACTGCCGCCCTTGCGGGCGTCGGTTGTGGCCTGTCGATTGCCGGCGGCCTGCTGGCGGTGCATGATCCGGTGTCCGCCGCCGTCGGGAATGTTGCCGAGCTTCTCGATGTCGACGTGGATCAGTTCGCCGGGGCGTGCTCGTTCGTAGCGCCGGATGATCTGACCGGTGGGCCGGTCCATCCAGCGCAGCCGATTCAGGCCTGCCGGCGCGGACCCGGTCGATGAGGGGCCGTCTGCCGTGGATGGTCAGCCGGGCATGGGGGTGGGGCGCGGGAATCCTCTGGGATGGTGCGGAATCTGATGAGGAGCCTCGGGTGACGGAGGACGAGTCTTTGTGGGCGGCGACGTGGGCCGGGGCCGGTTGCGAGCTCCACTGGATCTATGCGGCCCAGGCACGCTCCAGCTGGGTGCGGAAGGTGGCGGGCTCTCGCCCGATCAACTCGGCCAGGGTCGAGTCGACAGCGGCGAATTCGCCGTTGCGCGCAGCGGCGAAGATGCTCAGCATCAGGTCGGCGACCGGGGTCGGGGCGCCGTGCTTCAGAACCTGCTCCCGGAAGGCGTCGTCGGGGACGACGGTGCGGGTGAAGGGCCGTCCGGTGGCCTGGGAGGCGATCTCGGCGACGGTGTCGAAGTCGAGCGCCGCCGGGCCGGTGAGCGGCGGGGTGGGCCCCTCGAAGCGGCCCTCCTCGGCGAGGATCACCGCGGTGGCCTCGGCGAGGTCGTCGTGGCCGGTCCAGGCGACGGGGCCGTCGGCGGGGAGGGCGATGTCACCGGTGTGGCGGGCGGACTGAAGGAACAGCAGGGCGCTGGAGGCGTAGAAGCCGTTGCGCAGCGCGGTCCAGGGCAGGCCGCTGGCACTCAGCAGGTCCTCGGTCGCCGCGTGGTCGCGGCATGCCGGGAAGCGGGAGTCGTGGGCGGCGCCCATCTGGCTGGTGTAGAGGATGCGGCCGACGCCGGCCTGCACGGCGGCGTCGATGGCGGCGCGGTGGCCGCTGACGCACTCCTCGCCCGTGCGGTCGAGGGAGACGAGGAGCAGTTGCTCGGCCCCCTCGAAGGAGTGCGCGAGTGAGGCGGGGTCGTCGAAGCTGCCCTTCCGGACCCGGACGCCGCGGTCGGCGAGGTCCTTCGCCTTGCGAGGGTCGCGGACGCTGGCGCCGACGCGGTCGGCGCTGACGCGCTCCACGAGGCGCTCGACGGTGCGGCGGCCGAGCTTTCCGGTGGCTCCGGTCACGATGATCATGGGGGGTTCTCCCGACGGTGTTTCCGGTGGAATCATTTTGACGGTAACACCGGAATACCAGTGGAATCAAATTCTCGATACCATCGATACATGACTGCACGTGATACCACCGACAGCCCTCGTCACCGCATCGTCCAGGCGGCCGTCGAGCTGCTGGAGAAGGGCGGCCCGGACGCAGTGAGCACCCGCGCGGTCGCCGCCGCGGCCGGAATGCAGCCTCCGGCGATCTACCGCCTCTTCGGCGACAAGGACGGGCTCCTTGAGGCCGTCGCCGAGCACGGCTACGCGCAGTTCCTGGAGAGCAAGCACGCGCAGCTCGACCCTGACCCGCAGGACGCGGTGGCGGACCTGCGCCGCGGCTGGGACGTGGTGGTCGAGTTCGGAGTCTCCCGGCCCGAGTTGTTCGCGGTGATGAACCGGGCCACCGGGCGGGGCGCTGATATGGCGCACCGCGCGGGTCTGGAGATCCTCCACGGCCGGGTGCGCCGCCTGGCGGCCGGAGGATGGCTGCGGGTCGACGAGGAACTGGCCGCCCAGATCATCCAGGCCACCGGCCAGGGCGCGGTCACCGCCTGGCACTCCACCCCCGCGGAACGCCGCAATCCGGCGCTGCTGACCGCCCTCCGCGAGGCCATGGTCACCACCATCACCCGCGCCGAACCAACACTCCCTGCCGAGGAGACCGGTCCCGCCGCGGCGGCCCGCGCGCTGCGCGCCGCCCTGCCCGACGACGCCGACGTCCTGAGCGATGCCGAGCAGCACCTGCTGCGCGAGTGGCTCACCCGCTTGGCGGAGGACGGTGGCGCGCCGGATGCCTGATCGCTCGCCGGGCGCCCTCGTGTCTATGACTTGCCGCCAACCTTGATCACGTCTCCGCCGCCCACTGTCAACAGCGCTCGTGGTCAATACGGGTAGTCGGGTAGTCGGTCTTGTCGAACTTCGGTGGCCGACCGGCCGCGAGTGCCGAGCTTCTTGTACGCCGCAGCCTGCTCATCGCTCGGGATGTTCGCCGGTACGGAAGTCGCTGTGCGGCCATGTCAAGCGGAAGCCGGGAGGGTTCACTCTTTGGGAGCTGGCGAACCCTGGCGAATACCCCGTTCGGGTCAGCCGGGGGCGTGCCTGCGGGCTAGCGTGACCATGGCGTCGTCACCTCCCTCACACCGTCTTGACACCTCAACTCCCCGAGGACCCCATGGCCGAACCTCCGAGCAAAGCGGTGCAGGCATCCGCAGGAAGAGGAATTTCCACTTCCTCTTCTCTGGTCACCTCCGCCTCCGGCAACACTGGCAGGCACGGCGCCGCGCGCCGCCGGCACGGCAAGCCCCGCACGCGAGAGAGCGCACGAGAGAATGTGGGAGACGCCGCCGTACGCCGACGGCTGGTACGGCTCGCCGTCCTGCCCGCAGGACTCGTCGCCCTCACCGGCGCCGCCGTGGTCGCCTGCGTCCTGCGTGGGCGCGGCGGCCCGCCCCTCGGCGCCCCGCTCTGGGGAGTGCTGGCCGCCGGGGCGTTCATCTGCTGCGTCGTGCCGGGCGCCGCGGCGTACCTCGCCGCGGCCGAGGCGCGGGGAACCGCCGAGCGCTGCGCCGCCCTGCGCCGCGCCACCGCCCGCGGGCAGGCCGAACTCAAGTCCATGCTCTGGGCGTTGCGGCACGGCGAACGCCCGGTGCCCCGCACCCGTGCCCCGCAGGGCGAACCGGTCGGCGACGGGCTCGACCTGCTCGTCCACCAGGCCGCGCTCGCCCAGTGCGGCGCGGAGGCCGCCGTCGCCGAAGCGGTCGCCCTCATGGCCAGGGCGCGCGGGGAGGGCGAGGAGAAGATGGAGGTGTTCGTCAACCTCGCCCGCAGGCTCCAGTCCCTGGTCCACCGCGAAATCCGGTTCATCGACGACCTGGAACACGAGGTGGAGGACCCCGACCTGCTCAAGGGCGTCTTCCACGTCGATCACCTCGCCACCCGCATCCGGCGCCACTCCGAGAACCTCGCTGTCCTCGGCGGCGCCGTCGCCCACCGCCAGTGGACCCGTCCCGTCTCCCTCTCCGAGGTGCTGCGTTCTGCCGTCGCGGAGGTGGAGCACTACACGAGGGTGCAGTTGGTTCCGCCGATCGAGGGCGCCGTGCGCGGGCACGCCGTCGCGGACGTCATCCACCTGCTGGCCGAACTGATCGAGAACGCCACGGTGTTCTCCGCGCCGGAGACCCGCGTACTGGTCCGCACGGAACCGGTGACGGCGGGGCTCGCCGTGGAGGTCGAGGACCGCGGCCTCGGCATGAACCCCGACGAGCAGAACCAGTTGAACGCCGTCCTCGCCGACCCCGAAGGCATCGACGTACCGGCACTGGTGCGGGACGGCCGCATCGGGCTGTACGTCGTCGCCGCCCTCGCCCACCGTCACGGCGTCGTCGTCCAGCTCCAGAACAACATCTACGGCGGAGTGCAGGCCGTGGCGGTCCTGCCCCGGAGCCTGTTGGGCGCGCCGGCAGGACCCGGCAGGACGACGGGGGAGGGCAAGGAGGCGCTGCCGAACGGCGGTGGGGGCGAAAGCGGCGCGGGCGGCGCCGGGACGGCGGCTTCGCACCCGGCCGACGCGCCCACGGCCACCGGCCCCGGTGCGGCGCCCGCGGGGACGGTACCGAACGGGGCCGCGGGTACCGGGCACGGCCCGGGAGCTGGCTCGCCTTCCGGTACGGGAGGGGACTCGGGTTCCAGTGTGGGAAGGGACCCGGGTTCTGGTACGGGAGCGGGCTCGGGT
>NZ_JASKYT010000519.1:0-3581 GCF_041028275.1 Streptomyces sp. PU-14G | reverse complement strand
GTACGGGCCTCATCGCCCGCGCCCGTCCCCCTCGCGGTCGCGTACGGGCCCGCGCTCTCCTCGCGGCTGTCGCGGCCACCGCACTGCTCGGCGGCGTCGCCGGGTGCGGAACCGGCGAAGACGGCGCGCGCACCGGCTCCGCCGGGGACGCAGGGCGCGCCGCGCGCGGCGACGGACAGCAGGCCGGGCACGGACGGGGGCAGGGCGACGCGCAGGGCTTCTCGCTGGTGGCCACCGGCGACCTGCTCGTCCACGACTCGATCATCCGGCAGGCGCGCGCGGACGCGGGCGGCTCAGGCTACGACTTCGGCCGCATGATCGAAGCGGCGAAACCGATGGTGCGGGACGCCGACCTGGCGATCTGCCACATGGAGACCGTCTACGGACCCGACGGTGGGCCGTTCTCCGGATACCCGCTCTTCAAGACGCCGCCGCAGCTGGCGCGCTCCGTCAAGAAGGTGGGCTACGACTCGTGTTCGACCGGCTCCAACCACACGCTGGACGACAGCAGCGACGGCGTGCACCGCACGCTCAAGGCCATGGACTCCGCCGGGCTCCAGCACGTGGGCTCCGCCCGCTCGGCCCGCGAACGCGAGCGACCGGCCGTGATGCGGGCCGGCGGCGCCAAGGTCGCACAGCTCGCCTACACCTACGGCACCAACGGCATCTCCCTGCCCGAGGACAAGCCCTGGCTCGTCAACCTGATCGAACCCGAGCGCATCATCCGGGACGCCCGCGCCGCGCGGCGTGCGGGTGCGGACGTGGTGGTCGTCAGCATGCACTGGGGCACCGAGTGGCAGCAGAAACCCGATCAGCTCCAGCGGTCCATGGCCGAGACACTGACCGCCTCCCGCTCCCACGGCCGCCGGGACATCGACCTGATCCTCGGCACCCACGCACATGTGCCGCAGGCGTACGAGAAGGTCAACGGCACCTGGGTCGTCTACGGCATGGGCGACCAGATCGCGGGCAAGATGAACGACCCCCGCGGCTCGATGGGCACCGCCGCCCGCTTCCACTTCGTCCCACCGGGGCGCACGTCCGACCGGGGGCACAAGGGGGCCTGGACGATCGACAAGGCCTCTTTCACCCCCTTCCTGATGCGGTCCTCACCCCGCTACACCCTCGTCAACCTCGCGTCCGGCAGCAGCAGGAGCGCCGGCGACCCCGCGCAGGACGAGGCCTACGACACCATCCGCGAGGCCGTCTTCAGCCGGGGAGCCAAGAAGGACGGCCTGCGCATGGTGTCGTAGCCGGAGCAGGGGCCGCACAGCGGCCGGACGGGACCGGACAGCGGCCGGACACGACCGGACAGGACAGAACGTGACGGGACAGGACCGGACAGGACCGGACTGGTTCGGATTGGGCCGGACAGGAGGGGAGTGGGTTACGCCGGGCCCGACCGTCCTGGACCTGCCGGACCCGTCGGCAGGCCCGGAACGGCGGCGGGTCCGGCGGCGGGCCCGGCGGCTGGAGCGGCGACGGCGGTGCCGCGGCGGCGTCCGGAACGGCCGAGGGCCACCGCCCCCGCCACCATCACCAGGCCGACGCCGCCCCCGACGAGGCCGATCGTCAACTCGGTGGTGTCCAGCGGCGGATGCTGGGTGGGCTGCACGCCGTTCGGCGGGGTGAGGAACGTCCTGCCCTGGTACTTCGCGGGAGCGGCGCCGTCGGCCGGTGGGTGAGAGACGGCCCGTACGGCCGCCGCCGCGTTGACCACTCCGTGGCCGACCAGCGGATTGTAGCCACCGGGCGGGTGCGCCGCCGTCCTGATGAGGAGGGCGCGGACCTGGGACGGCTTCAGCCCGGAGTCCTTGCCCAGCATCAGGGCCACGACCCCTGAGGTGAGCGCTGCCGCGGGCGAGGTGCCGTTGACGGGCTCGTAACCGCCGGTGTTCTTGGCGCTGACGATGCCGACGCCGGGAGCGGCGATCGTGTTGTACGTCCGGACGGTCGAGAACTCGGCGCGGCTGCCGCCCTGCTGGACGGCGGCCACGGCGATCACGCTCGGATAGCCGGCCGGGTAGGACGAGTCGTTGAACATGTCGCCCTCGTTGCCGGCCGAAGCGATCACGGGCACGCCCTCGTGGGCCGCGTGCGCGAGCGCCTTGGTCTCCTGTTCGTTGAAGCTGGAGCCGAAGGTCTCGCCGCCCAGCGACATCGAGACGACGTCGGCGCCGTGGTCGACCGCGTACGTGATGCCCTGGGCCACCGGGCTCGGACCGTTCGTCAGGTCCCCGTCGTTGTCCTTCTTGTCGTCGATGACCCGCACCGACAGGATGCTCGCCTCGGGGGCGACCTTCAGCACGTCGGAAGCCATCGCCGTACCGTGCTCGCCCCACCGCGGGTCGCCGGAGTGGAGGCCGTCCTTGACGTAGTCGGGGCCCGTGGTCACCTTCCCGGCGACCGCCGGATGGTCCTCGACGACGCCGCTGTCGAGGACCGCGACCTTCACGCCCTTGCCCCGGGTCGTCTTCTGCGCCGAGGACAGGCCCAGCGCCTCGGACTCCCAACTCGTGGGCGTCTTCGCCTGCGCCGGCGTCGCCGAGCCCACGCACAGCAGCGCGCTGGTGCCCGCCGCGGCGAACGCCGTGCCCAGACGCCGGCCGGTCCGCCGGATCTTCGGGTGTGTCATGAGGACTTCGTCTCCTCCAGCAGCAGGTTCTCCAGGTGCTGGTCCAGGTCCGAGGCGAGCGTCTTGGCCGCCTCGCGCCACGGAAGCCGGTCCGACTTGGCGTCGAACGTGTGCCTGCCCCACTGGCCCGGCAGGTGCCCCGCCCTGCGCCCGTCGACCGAACCCGCCGAGGCGGCGATGGCGTAGGGCATGTACAGCGTGTCGGTGGCCTGCATGCCGTCCGTGCCGTTGCGCCGGGTGTCCTTCCAGTCCTCGGCGAGCGTGTCGGGCACGGCGAACGCCTTGACGCCCTGACTCGGGACATCCTTGTCGCGCTGCTCGCTGAAGAAACCCTCCATCCCCTCCTCCGGATCGTCGACCTTGGGCAGGACGAGGACGGCGACGGTGGCGACGAGGTTGCCCGTCGGGTCGACGTAGGTGGCTCGCAACGCGGCCTCGCAGCCCCGCTTGTCGGCCTCCGCCGCCAGGTCACCCGTCAGCGCGTCCCCGCAGCCGGTCTCCTGCGCGATGCCCAGGCGGTGCCACTCGGCCAGCTTCGGGTCGGCCGGATCGGACTGCGCGTCGGCCTTCGGGCCGAGAGTCTCGGGGAAGATCTTGTCGACGGGTTCGTTCCGCCACAGGGCGGGGCCGTACTCGGTGCGGTTGGAGACGTTCTGACTCGCGTTCGCGTAGGTGTGGGCTGTCAGCCCACCGCCCGCGAGGAGAGCGAGACCGCCGACGACGCCGAGGAAGACGGTCAGGCAGGTGCGGCCGGTGTTCTTCTTCGGCCGCGGGCCCGGAGGCATACCCGTACCTGGCATACCCGCGCCCGGCACGCCCGTACCTGGCATACCCGCGCCCGGCACGCCCGCGCCCATGCCGGGCCCCGGCATCCCCGCGCCCGGTGTTCCGGGCGGTCCCGGTGGGGGGCCTGGCGGCATCGGCGGGGGCGCGCCGGGCCCCCCAC
>NZ_JASKYT010000518.1:0-3471 GCF_041028275.1 Streptomyces sp. PU-14G | reverse complement strand
GCGGAGACGGGGGGAGCGGTGGGGGCGGCGGAGTCCGCCGCGGCTCCGGGTTCAGGGGTCACGGCCGCACCAGCCCCTCGTAGGCGTCGGGCCGCCTGTCACGGTAGAAGGCCCACTGCTGCCGTACCTCGTCGATCATCCCCAGGTCGAGGTCGCGGACCAGCAGTTCCTCCTCCTGGTCCGAGGCGGTGTCACCGACGAACCGGCCGCGCGGGTCGACGAAGTAGCTGGTGCCGTAGAAGTCGTTGTCGCCGTATTCCTCGGTGCCCACGCGGTTGATGGCCGCGATGAAGTACGCGTTGGCGACGGCGGCAGCGGGCTGTTCGAGCTGCCACAGGTGGGAGGACAGACCGCGCGAGGTGGCCGAGGGGTTGTAGACGATCTGGGCGCCGGCCAGGCCCAGCGCGCGCCAGCCCTCGGGGAAGTGCCGGTCGTAGCAGATGGAGACGCCGACCTTTCCGACGGCGGTGTCGAAGACCGGCCAGCCCAGGTTGCCCGGGCGGAAGTAGTACTTCTCCCAGAAGCCCGGCAGTTGCGGGATGTGGTGCTTGCGGTAGGTGCCCAGGACGGTGCCGTCGGCGTCGATGACGGCGGCGGTGTTGTAGTAGAAGCCGGAGCCGTCCACCTCGAAGACCGGGGAGACGACCACCATGCCCGTCTCCCTGGCCAGTTCGGACATCCGGCGGGTGGTGGGCCCGCTGGGCACCGGCTCGGCCCACCGGTAGTGCTCCGGTTCCTGCACCTGGCAGAAGTAGGGGGCGTTGAAGACCTCTTGGAAGCCGATGATCCGCGCTCCTTGGCGGGCGGCCTCGCGGGCGTGCTTCTCATGTTTGGCGAGCATCGACTCGGTGTCGCCTGTCCAGGTCGCCTGCACCAGTGCGGCACGTACAACGTCGGGCATGAGCAGCTCCTTCGAAAGGGCGGCAGCCTGTTCGACACGCGTAGATATACGTGAGGTTGCGACCGTAAGTCCCCTTAGGGCGCGTGACAAGAACCCCGGCGGGGCGACCTGGGGGCCACCGTCTTAACCGCTCCGTGACCTACCGACGGGTTACCTTCGGTAGCCCGCCGTGGTTACTCTCCAGTCACTTTCCAGTCCGGGCCACCGATGACGTCTGGAGCCGTGCATGCGCCCCTCCCCCACCGCAGTGCGATACGCCTCGGTCCTCCTCGCCGGAACACTCGCCGCCACCGGCCTCACCCTCTCCCCCGCCGCCGCCCGACCCGCACCGGCCGCCGCCGACGCCCACGTCGCCGGGATCGACTTCGTCGACATCGAAGGCGACGGCGGCACCACCCTCAAGGCCAACGTCGCCCTGCCCGACGGCGCCTCCGCCGACTCGGCGCACACCTACCCGCTGATCGTGCTGCCCACCAGCTGGGGCCTGCCGCAGATCGAGTACCTCGCGCAGGCCAAGAAGCTCGCCGACACCGGCTACGTCGTCGTCAGCTACAACTCGCGCGGCTTTTGGCAGTCGGGCGGCGAGATCGAGGTCGGCGGCCCCGAGGACATCGCCGACGCCTCCCGCGTCATCGACTGGGCCCTCGCCCACACCCCCGCCGACGAGGACCGCGTCGGCATGGGCGGCGTCTCCTACGGCGCGGGCATCAGCCTGCTGGCGGCCGGCCACGACCCGCGCATCAAGGCCGTCACCGCGCTCAGCGGCTGGGCCGACCTCATCGGCTCCATCTACAGCGGCCGGACCCAGCACCTCCAGGCCGCCGGGCTGCTCGGCGGCGCGGGCGAGCTCACCGGACGTCCCAGCCCCGAACTGCGCCGGATCCTCGCGGACTTCCTCGCCTCCAACCTCGACAAGGAGGACGAGATGATCGCGTGGGGCGAGAAGCGCTCCCCCGCGACCTACCTCGACCGGATCAACGACAACGGCGCCGCCATCATGCTCGGCAACGCCTGGAACGACTCGATCTTCCCGCCCAACCAGTACGCCGACTTCTACGAGAAGCTGGACGGCCCCAAGCGGCTGGAGTTCCGCCCCGGCGACCACGCCACCCCCGAGGCGACCGGACTGCTCGGACTGCCCAACGACACCTGGTCGCACGCGCACGACTGGTTCGACCGCTACCTCAAGGGCGAGCGGAACGGCATCGACACCGAGCCCCCCGTCCAGCTCAAGTCCCGCTCGACGGGCGCCTACGAGGGCTACGAGAGCTGGAAGGAGGTCCCCTCGGGGAAGCGGACCGTCTCCCTCGGCGAGAAGAAGGAACTGCACACCGGCAAGGACTCCGGCGCAAACGGCGGCACGATGTTCCTGAGCGGCCTCCTCGACCAGTTCCTCAAGCTGCCGCCCGTCGTCAGCATGCCGCTGCTGCCGCGCTCACGGGCCGCCGTGTGGGAGACCGAGCGGTATGCGGAGGCCACCCCGGTGCGCGGCACGACGAAGCTGCACACCACCGTCACCAGCACCGCCGAGAGCGGCACCTTCTACGCCCACCTGTACGACGTGGGCCCCCTGGGCACCGGCAAGCTGATCACCCACGCCCCGCACACCTTCCACGACCGCACCCCCGGCGAGCCGTTCGCCGTGGACCTCGACCTCTTCTCCACCGCCTACGACGTGCCCAAGGGCCACAAACTCGCCGTCGTCGTCGACACGGTCGATCCCCTGTACGCCGAGTACAACCCGGACGGCGCCCGCCTGGACTTCACCTCTCCGGCCGGGGACCCCTCACGCGTGACGGTCCCGACGGGCACGCCTGAGGGGTGACGCGCCGGCCGTGAGCCGGGGGGCGGTCGTACGTGGCCGCCCCCGGCCGAGTCAGTCGGAGCCCACGCGGTGGTAGAGACGGCCGGAGCCCACAGCGCCCCGCGTGTCGGTGACGCGCACCTCACCGTCGCCGACGGCCGACACGGTCAGCGACCTGTCCGCCCCCCGGCAGGTCGCGCCCGGCTCCTCACGCGTGACCCGGCCGGGTCCGTACGTCAGCGTCGTGCCGTCGGCCGCGCCGAGCGTCCTCTCCCACTCGCAGGCAGCCCCCGAACCCCCGCCGGTCAACCGGAGGGTCGCCGAACCGACGGCCCCCCGGGCGAGCGTGAGGACACGCCCTCCGTCACCCTCGTCGGTCTCGCTCTCCCACCTGCCGGCCATCGCCGCCGGCACCGGTGCGGCCGGGTCGCCCACCCTGTGCAGCTTCGCGGAGAGCGAGCCCACCGGGTAAACCCATGACAACGAACCGTCACGGTGCAGCGTGAGCTTCTGCTCCCGGTACGGAACGCAGGGATCGGCGGCCGGATGACTCTCGGTGATCTCACTGGTGACGCGCATCCCCGCGGCGCCACCGTCGAACGCCACCAACGTGGCCTCGCCCTCACACATCATGCCCGCGCGGATGTTGACCGTCTTCGCGACGACCTCACCCGTCTCACCCTGCCGGATCTCGAAGCGGCGCGTGATCCTCGAACCGTCCGCGTCCCGCACCGTGCCCTGCCAGGCCCCCAGATACCCCCTCGGC
>NZ_JASKYT010000517.1:0-3137 GCF_041028275.1 Streptomyces sp. PU-14G | reverse complement strand
TTCCGGGGGCGTGGGTCGGCACGGGGGCGGGTGCCGGCGCGGAGGCGGCAGCCCCCAGTGCGATGCCGCGCTCCAGCCGGTCCAGCCGGGCCTGCACGGACCGCTCGTCCCCGTACGTCGCGGGCAGCAGCACCCGCGCGCAGATCAGCTCCAACTGGAGTCGGGGCGAGGTGGCGCCCCGCATCTCCGTCAACCCCGTGTTGACGAGGTCCGCGGCGCGGCTGAGCTCGGCGGCGCCGAAGACCGAGGCCTGCGCCCGCATCCGCTCGACGACGTCGTCGGGCGCGTCGATCAGAGTTTTCTCGACCGCGTCCGGGACGGCAGCGAGAATCACCAGGTCACGCAGCCGCTCCAGCAGGTCGGTGACGAAGCGGCGCGGATCGTGACCGCCCTCGATGACCCGGTCGACGATCTCGAACGCCCGCGCGCCGTCGCCCGCGGCGAAAGCGTCCACGATCTCGTCCAGCAGCGCGCTGTCGGTGTAGCCGAGCAGAGCGGTGGCCATGGTGTAGGTCACACCGTCGTCGCTCGCACCGGCGAGGAGTTGGTCCATCACCGACATCGAGTCCCGTACGGATCCTGCTCCGGCCCGCACGGCCAGGGGCAGGACCGTCTCCTGGACGGGAATCCGCTCGCGCTCGCACACCTCGGCCAGGTAGTCGCGCAGCGTCCCCGGCGGGACGAGGCGGAACGGGTAGTGGTGCGTACGCGAACGGATGGTCCCGATCACCTTCTCGGGCTCCGTCGTCGCGAAGATGAACTTCAGATGCTCGGGCGGTTCTTCGACGACCTTGAGCAGCGCGTTGAACCCCGCGGGGGTCACCATGTGCGCCTCGTCGACGATGTAGATCTTGTACCGGCTCGAGGCCGGCCCGAAGAAGGCCTTCTCCCTCAGCTCACGGGCGTCGTCCACACCACCGTGCGACGCGGCGTCGATCTCGATGACATCGATCGATCCGGGCCCGTTGCGCGCCAGGTCCCGGCAGGACTGGCACTCCCCGCACGGCGTCGGCGTCGGCCCCTGCTCGCAGTTGAGGCAGCGGGCCAGGATGCGCGCACTCGTCGTCTTCCCGCAGCCGCGCGGGCCGCTGAAGAGATACGCGTGATTGACACGGTTGTTGCGCAGCGCCTGCTGCAGCGGGTCGGTCACGTGCTGTTGCCCGATGACCTCCGCGAAGGTCTCGGGGCGGTAGCGGCGGTACAGGGCGAGGGACGACACACCCCCGACGATATAGGCGCCCACCGACAAGCGGCGCCATGTGGCCCACCCCACACGAACACCCCGGCGACCGACCGGCTCCGCCGGACTCCGCCATCGGACTCCGCCGCCGGGCACCGACCCGGGTTCCACCCCGGCCCGGCGGATGCCTGCGACACCGCTCCGGGCATGCGAACGCCCCCCACGCACCCGCCAGAGCCAACCTACCCTTGCTGCCTTCCGGCCCTGGGGGAGTTCAGTCAGATAGCGCCACGTGAGGGGCTGACGCCAGCCTACCTGATCCCCGGCGCCGCCGACGACCTCCCCATCCACCCACCCGACCTCCGGGTACGGGTTCGCGAGCACCCCTCAACGTCTTGTATTGTTTGCGGCGGAGGATTCGCCTAGTGGCCTAGGGCGCACGCTTGGAAAGCGTGTTGGGGGCAACCCCTCACGAGTTCGAATCTCGTATCCTCCGCCCAGCCTTCACCGGGCTGAACGTAGGGCCCCACCGCCTCGGCGGTGGGGCCCTACGTCGTTCGTGGTTGCAGTTGGTCCGCGCCGTGGCCGCGTGACCACGGCACGCCCCCTCTTGCTCCTGATCTCAGCCGGACCGATCATCTCCGCAGTACGCCCTGCAAGGGGGACCGGCCGAACCGCTCCCGTGCCCCTCACGCCGGTCCCGTGCCCCTCACGCCGGCAGGGCCTCACGCAGCTCGTCCTCCCGGAGCAGAGCGAGCACCTCGGGGTCCGTCTCGCCGAAAAAGTTCCGGGCGTCACCGGTGTCCCCGCTTCTCTGGGGCAATCGTGCGGCGCGGGGCGAGTGAAGACCACTTTGTGCAGCTCAGCGCCGGTGTGATCGACGCCATCGCGTCCAACACCTGTGACGCTACTTGTCATGACACTCGTTCCGCGGACTCCTGCTCCCGGCCGCAGTAGGGTCTGCCCCACCCTGTTCCAGGGGGCTTGTCGGAGTGCCTGAGTCCGGCGCCGCGTGATCGGCTGTCCGCACGTTATTCGCGTGACGGAAGGTGGGCAGGTGAGAGTCCGGATCGGGTACTCGGCATGGATCGTGGGCGTGGTGCAGTTCTTCGTCATCCACGGGATTGCCGAGTCGGCTTGGGCCAGACCGTATAGCTGGGCGGTGAACAACATCAGCGACTTAGGCAACGCTCGCTGCGCGCTGCAGCCAGATCCTGAGCCGCGGTATATCTGTTCCCCCGAGCACGGTCTGATGAATGTCTCGTTCGTCGCCCTGGGAGTGCTGTTCGTTGTCGGTGCCGCCCTGATCGGCGGTGTCCTTTGGCGCAGCGGACGGGCCACTGCCGTCGCCCGTCTGCTGCTCGCCGGTGCCGGCGTCGGATTCGTGTTGGCCGGGCTGGCTCCGGCGGATGTCAACGAGAACCAGCATGTCTTGGGCGCCCTCTTCATCATGGCAGCGGGCAACATCGGTCTCGTCGTGGCGGGGTTCTGCCTGGCAGAACAGGTACCGACCACCCTGCGGTGGGGCACCAGCCTGCTGGGCGTCACCGCGCTCACGGCCTTCGGACTGTTCCTCTCCCACCACTACCTCGGTCTGGGCATGGGAGGCATGGAACGGGTCGCCGCTCTTCCTCTCCTGTTCTGGGCGCTTGCTGTCGGCGTTCGTGGCCTCATTCAGCGCACGGGTCGTATGCAGGAGGCGGTGCCGGCAGAGCGTCTCAGCCGCGCTGGTTGAGAGCTCTGGTCACTGTGGCTCTACTTCCTCGACAACTTCCGCGGCAACGAACGGAACCTGGTTGCCGTGAAGCGCCGCTGGGATCCGGCGGACGTCTTCCATCACGCGCAGTCGATCCCGGTGGAGTGAGGTGGAGCGAGGTGGAGTGGGGCCGTCTCGCCTGGGTCGACGTGCCGGGGTGCGCCTGGAGGTCACGGCCGGCGGCGCGGGGCGGGGCAGGGC
>NZ_JASKYT010000516.1:0-3188 GCF_041028275.1 Streptomyces sp. PU-14G | reverse complement strand
GAAGGACGCGGCCGACCACCGGGAGGAGGAACCCGGCTGAGCGCCGGGTGGGCTCACTGGCTCACTGGCTCATACCGGGGTGACGCTCAAACCGGCGCCCGCGCCGGCCCCCGCACCGCCCCGACGCCGGACCGCGACGGAGCCGTAGAGCGTCCGCAACCGCAGCCACGCGCCGGCCTCCAGCAGCGTCACAGGCTCGGTGCCGCGCAGAAAACCCAGCGCGTGCGCGGCGTGCGCGGCGCGCAGCGGCAGCTGAGTGCGCCCCAGCGGGCGGGACCAGATCTCCTCGGCGAGCGCGTCCAGCGCCTGACGGCCGCCCCGCTCGGCCTGCAACCTCTCCGCCCGCTGCCGGAACTCGCCCACGGCTGCCGCCGCCACCGAACCGACCGCGTCGACCGGCACCCGCGCGAACTCCCGCCAGCCGCCGCGCGGCGGCAGCACGCCCGCCCACGAAGGGCCGGTGACGGCCTGGGGCACCCGGACGGCCTCGCGCTCCTCCTCGACCAGTTCCAGCAGCTCGCCTGCCGCCACCGTCACATCGAGCTCGACCGGCTCCAGGAGCCGTCCGGTGCGCACCGCCAGCACCTCGAAACGGGCCGGCTTGGCGAACACACCCGCCACGCCGCCGCCCGCCTGGATGCGCACGGCGGCGTTCTTCTCCCAGCGCACCAGCCGCTCCAGGAAGGCGGCGAGCCCCGCCGCCTCCCCGGGATCGGCGAAAACCAGCCGGTCAGCCACTGTGGCTGTCATCGAAGTAGCCCTCCAGGAAGGACCGCTCGGCCGGCGACAGCCGCCGCGGGTAGCCCTCCTTGATGTTGTACGGCACCACGACCGTCCGGGCCCGCACATACGGGCCGCCGCCACCGGCCGCGTCCTTGATCTCGTACGCGAACGTCACCGAGGCGGCCGTCAGCTTGACCACCCACAGCTCCACCACCACCGGGTCGGCCCGGTGCACCAGCTGCCGCAGGTAGTCGATCTCGTGCCGCGCCACGACCGTGCCGCCGGTGAACGCCTCCGGGTCCGCCACCCGCGCCGCCAAGGCCAGGAAGTCGATCCTGGCCTCCTCCAGATACCGGAGGTAGACGGTGTTGTTGACGTGCCCGAAGGCGTCCATGTCCGACCAGCGCAGCGGACACGCGTAGCTGTGCCGCACGCGCTCAGCTCCGGGTCAGCTTCTTGTGCGTCGCCCGGTGCGGACGCGCCGCGTCCGGACCCAGCCGCTCGATCTTGTTCTTCTCGTACGACTCGAAGTTGCCCTCGAACCAGAACCACTTGCTGTCGCCCTCGTAGGCGAGGATGTGCGTGGCCACACGGTCCAGGAACCAGCGGTCGTGGGAGACGACCACCGCACAGCCGGGGAAGTCCAGCAGCGCGTTCTCCAGCGACGAGAGCGTCTCCACGTCCAGGTCGTTGGTCGGCTCGTCGAGCAGCAGCAGGTTGCCGCCCTGCTTGAGCGTCAGCGCCAGGTTCAGCCGGTTGCGCTCACCACCGGAGAGCACACCCGCCGGCTTCTGCTGGTCCGGGCCCTTGAAACCGAACGCCGACACGTACGCGCGCGACGGCATCTCGACCTGGCCGACGTTGATGTAGTCCAGCTCGTCCGAGACGACCGCCCACAGCGTCTTGTCCGGGTTGATGTTGGCGCGGGTCTGGTCCACGTAGGAGATCTTGACCGTGTCGCCGACCTTGATGGAGCCCGAATCCGGCTCCTCCAGACCCTGGATCATCTTGAACAGCGTCGTCTTGCCCGCACCGTTCGGACCGATCACGCCGACGATGCCGTTCCGCGGAAGAGTGAACGACAGGTCCTCGATGAGAACCTTGTCGCCGAACGCCTTGTTCAGCTTGTCCACCTCGACGACGACGTTGCCCAGGCGCGGCCCCGGCGGAATCTGGATCTCCTCGAAGTCCAGCTTCCGGGTCTTCTCCGCCTCGGCCGCCATCTCCTCGTAACGGGTCAGACGCGCCTTCGACTTCGCCTGCCGCCCCTTGGCGTTCGAGCGGACCCACTCCAGCTCGTCCTTGAGACGCTTGGCCCGCTTGGCGTCCTTCTGGCCCTCGACCTTCAGACGCGTCTGCTTCTTGTCCAGGTAGGTGGAGTAGTTGCCCTCGTAACCAACGGCACGGCCACGGTCGAGCTCCATGATCCACTCGGCCACGTTGTCCAGGAAGTACCGGTCGTGGGTGATGGCGATGACGGTGCCCGGGTACTTCGCCAGGTGCTGCTCCAGCCACTGCACCGACTCGGCGTCCAAGTGGTTCGTGGGCTCGTCCAGCAGCAGCAGATCGGGCTGCTCCAGCAGCAGCTTGCACAGCGCCACCCGGCGCTTCTCGCCACCGGAGAGGTTGACGACCGGCCAGTCACCGGGCGGGCAGCCCAGCGCGTCCATGGCCTGCTCCAGCTGCGCGTCCAGATCCCAGGCGTTCGCGTGGTCGAGCTTCTCCTGGAGCTTGCCCATCTCCTCCATCAGCGCGTCGGTGTACTCGGTCGCCATCTGCTCGGCGATCTCGTTGAACCGGTCGAGCTGCTGCTTCGTCTCCGCGACACCGTCCTGGACGTTCTCCAGAACCGTCTTCGACTCGTCCAGCGGCGGCTCCTGCAGCAGGATGCCCACGCTGTAGCCGGGCGCGAGCATGGCGTCACCGTTGGAGGGCTGCTCCAGCCCCGCCATGATCTTGAGCACGGTCGACTTGCCCGCACCGTTGGGGCCCACGACACCGATCTTGGCGCCGGGCAGGAAGCTCAAGGTGACGTCGTCGAGGATCACCTTGTCGCCGTGCGCCTTGCGCGCCTTGCGCATGGTGTAGATGTACTCAGCCAAGAGGAACCGTCCGAGCTTCTGTAGGTAGTCGTACGCGGCCGGGCCGCGCGGGTCGTCTCATCATGCGGCAGCGCGCCGCGGTGCTCGCCGGTGAGTGAGCTGCGGCCGTACCACGTCAGGCATACGCACCCCATCTTGCCGCACCCGCCCCCCACCCCGGAAACGGGCTCCGGAGCGGGCCCCCGATACCGGCCAGACTGCGACCGACCGCCGGGCCGCTGGGGCCGGGGGCGAGCCCGCCCCCGGCCGGGCCTCCGTAACGCGAGCCCCGACCGGCCCCACTGCAGCCAGGACAACGAGAAGACCAGGGCCGGCAAGGGCGGGGGGCCGGACCGGACCGAGGGCGGCCGGACCGGACCGAGG